>JAFKKQ010000086.1 GCA_017304505.1 Hyphomicrobiales bacterium
TCTGACCGTCGGCGATGCTGTGAAGTTCCTCGAGAAGAACGCCAAGAGCTGAGAGCGCCGGGAGCCGAACACAACCGCTGATGACCAATGCTGACGGTCATCCAGCCGGATTGGCGGCGTTGGCGACGCCAAGGCGTCCAGGTAACATCCATTCAGCGTGAAGATGCGGGGGCTCGGTGCCGGAAGGGACCGGGCCGTAGTTGTCTCGCTTGGATTGTGCTCCTTGGGTTCTTGAGCTTGGAGTTCTTGAGCTTGAAGTTCTTGGACTTGAAGTTCTTGGGCTTGCGTTATGGGCTTATCAGTCGGGCTTCACCGTGTTGAGGCCGATCGTTTAGGGCCGAGAATATGATGAGACGGGTTGTCGTCACCGGCATGGGAATGGTCAGCCCGCTCGGTTGCGGGGTCGAGGCGACGTGGTCGCGCCTGATCGCGGGCGAGAGCGGCGCGCGCAAGATCGACACATTCGAAGTCTCCGACATCACTTGCCAGATCGCCGGCATGATCCCCTATGGCGACGGCGCCAACGGCACCTACAATCCCGACGATTGGATGGAGCCGAAGGAGCAGCGCAAGGTCGACAAGTTTATTGTCTATGCCATGTGCGCGGCCAAACAGGCGCTCGACCATTCCGGTTGGAAGCCGAAGACGCCGGACGAGCAGAACACCACGGGTGTGCTGATCGGCGCCGGCATCGGCGGTGTCGAGGGCATCGCCGAGACGGCGATCACGTTGCACGAGCGGGGACCGCGGCGAGTGTCGCCGTTCTTCATTCCCGGCCGCATTATCAACCTGGCGTCGGGTTATGTCTCGATCGCGCACGGTCTCAAGGGACCGAACCATGCCGTCGTCACCGCGTGTTCGACCGGCTCGCATGCGATCGGCGACGCCGGCCGGATGATTGCATTGGGCGATGCCGACGTGATGGTGGCCGGCGGCACGGAGTCGCCGGTCAATCGGATTTCGCTTGCGGGATTTGCCGCGGTGCGCGCGCTGTCGACCGGCTTCAACGACCGGCCGACCCAAGCGTCCCGGCCTTACGACAAGGATCGCGACGGCTTCGTCATGGGCGAGGGTGCGGGCGTTGTGGTGCTGGAAGAATACGAGCACGCCAGGGCGCGCGGCGCGACGATCTATGCCGAGTTGGTTGGTTACGGCATGTCGGGCGACGCCTTCCACATCACTGCGCCGACTCCGGATGGCGACGGTGCGTTCCGCTGCATGAGCGCAGCGATCAAGCGCGCGGGCATTGCGCCGGGCGATATCGATTATATCAACGCGCATGGCACCTCGACGCCGCTCGGCGACGAGATCGAGCTTGGCGCGGTGCAGCGGCTGATCGGGAACGCGGCCGGCCGCGTCTCGATGTCGTCCACCAAATCGTCGATCGGCCATCTGCTCGGCGCCGCCGGTGCCGTCGAGGCGATCTTCTCGATTCTCGCAATCCGCGACGGGATCGCGCCGCCTACGCTCAACCTCGACAATCCTTCGGTGCAAACGCCGATCGACCTTGTTCCGTTGAAAGCACGAAAGCGTGATATCGACGTTGTGCTGTCGAATTCGTTCGGCTTCGGCGGCACCAATGCATCGCTGATTTTCCGTCGCTGTGCGGCTTGACGGTGTGAGGCTGCGGCTCAACGGTGGTGTTGGGCCCTGTGCCGGGGGTGTCGTGTCCACCCTTTCGCCACATTTGCTTTTCATTGCGGCGTTTGGCGCATGAATGCACCGCGCTGCGAAGCGAAAGAGGAATCGCAGGCAAAATTCTGGGCAAAAATCGTGGGCAGCGCGGAGGAAATCTGCGACGATAGAAGGGAGCCGGGGGGGCTTCAGGTTGGCGCTTGTCATTGGAATTTGGGGTCCGGGAGCTTTCTTTTGAGTCTTTCGCACACGAGGCCAACGCGCATGACTGCGGGGGCTAGGCGGTGAGCGCAGCCGATCAACCGCCGAGCGAGAATGGTCTGACGAATCGCCCCTTGGCCGCGGGTGCCGCGGCTGCGGATCAGAAGGCGTCAACGACGACTCAAAGTGCGCCGGCCGCGCGCGGCCCCGGTCAGGGCTCGGATTCAGGCGTCAGTGGTGCGAAACAGGCAGCACAACGCAGCGGCGGCCTGCCGCAGGCGCCGCGCCTGCCGGTTTCCCGCCCGCAGCAAAATCCGGCCGCACCTCGTTCGCCGGCGCCACGTCCCGCGCAAGCCGCGCCGCCGCGGTCCGCTGCCTCTCAGCCGCAGCGTCCAGCACAACCGGCCCGTCCGCAGGCTCGCGTGGCGCTGGGAGCCAAGCCAGCACCCGGAGATAAGCCTGCGCCCGGAGCCAAGCCTGTGTCGCCTCAGCCGGCATCTCGCGCCGCTGCGCCGGCCCGGCCTGCGCCGCCGCCGCGTCCGGCGCAACCGGCGCCTGCATCCGTACCGCGCGCCACGCAGGCTGCCGTGCCACCTTCGCCACAGCCGTCGCAGCCCAGTCCGGCACCGGCGAGCCTGTCTCAGGCCCCGGCGCAGCCGCGGCCTCCTTCTGCATCGCCACCGGCCAACGGACGGGTCGTCGCCGCGGCCGGCGAGCCTTATCCGCCGCTTCAGGCCACGCCGCTTGAAAGCGCTCCGGTGGATACACGGCCGATCACGCCGCGCAGCCCGCGCGCCGCGCTGCAGCCTGACAAGGTGCCGATGCCGCCGCGCCGTTCGGCCCGCACCCGCAATCCCATTGTCATTGCCGGCAATGCGCTGCTCACCATCGTCTTTCTGATCACGGTGATCGCCGGCGTGGCATTTGTCTTTGGCAAGCAACAGTTCGAACAGCCGGGCCCACTGACGGAGGACAAGATCGTCAACGTGCCGCGCGGTGGCATCCGCGACACCGCCGATCTGCTGATGCGCGAGGGCGTGATCGACCGGCCTTATCTGTTCGTCGCAGGCGCGCTGATGCTCAAAGCGCAGAACGAGTTGAAGTACGGCGAGTATCGGTTCGCCAAGGAAGCGAGCCTTTACGACGTCGTACAAACCATCATCGACGGCAAGGTCGTCCAGCACGCGCTCACCTTGGCGGAAGGGCTGACCTCGGACCAGATCGTGCAGCGGCTGCTCGATAACGACACACTTACCGGTGATATCCGCAATATTCCGCGTGAAGGTACGCTGTTGCCGGAAACCTATCGCTTCACCCGTGGCACCACGCGCGAGCAGATGATCCGGCGGATGCAGCAGGAGCAGCGGCGTGTGCTGCAGGAGATTTGGGATCGCCGTTCGCCCGACCTGCCGATCAAGACGCCGGAGCAGCTTGTCACGCTGGCCTCTATCGTCGAAAAGGAAACAGGCAAGCCCGAGGAGCGCACACGGGTGGCGGCAGTGTTCGTCAACCGGCTGCGTGCCAAGATGAAGCTGCAGTCCGATCCGACCATCATCTACGGCCTGGTCGGCGGCAAAGGCTCGCTCGGACGGCCGATCCAGAAAAGCGAAATCGAGCAGCCAACGCCCTACAACACCTATGTGATCGACGGGTTGCCGCCCGGTCCGATCGCGAACCCCGGACGCGCCTCGCTTGAAGCGGCGGCCAATCCGGCGCGGACCAAGGAATTGTATTTCGTTGCCGACGGCACCGGGGGGCATTCCTTCGCCGACACCTACGAGCAGCACCAGAAGAATGTCGCGCGGCTGCGCGCGCTCGAACGCCAAGCCGGTCAGCCCAGCCGCACGCGATAGCCCGGCTGTTGACCGCATCGGCCCGCCGCTTGTGAGCGGCGTGGCGCATCGCTAAGGTCGCGCCGACGATAACGAATTTCCTTTGCAACGGATCCGCATTCGATGGCGCTGTCGAGTATGACCGGCTTTGCGCGGGGGCACGGCGTTGCCGGTCCTTACGTGTGGGCGTGGGAGCTGAAGTCCGTCAACGCCAAGGGACTCGACCTCAAGCTGCGTTTGCCGTCGGGTTGGGACGCAATCGAGCCGGGCGTGCGCAAGGCGGCTTCGAGCGTGCTCGCGCGCGGCAGCGTCTTCGCCAACCTCACCGTCGGCCGCGAGGGCGCGCCGCCCGTTGTGCGTGTCAACGAGCCGGTGCTCGCCGCTGTGCTCGCGACGCTCAAAAGCCTGTCCGGCAAGGTCGAGGCGGCGCCGCCGACGCTCGACGGCATCTTGTCGCTCAAGGGCGTGATCGAGGTCAACGAAGCCGAGGAGAACGAAGCCGAGCGGCAGGCGGCGGAGGCCGCCATCGTCGCAGGCTTTGACGGGGCGCTCGCAAATCTCGCCGCAATGCGCCGCACCGAAGGCTCGGCGCTCGGTCAGATTCTGTTGTCGCGGCTTGCCGAGATCGCGGCGCTTATCGCCCGCGCCGAGGCCGCGCCCGGCCGCAAGGCCGAAGCGATCAAGGCGCGGCTTGTCGAACAGGTGGCCGCGCTGCTCGAAACGTCGCAACGCTTCGATCCCGACCGGCTGCACCAGGAGGCGATCATGCTCGCGAGCAAGATCGACATCCGCGAAGAACTCGACCGGCTGGTGGCTCATGTCGCGCAGGGGCGGGCACTGATTGAAGGTGGCGGTCCGATCGGGCGCAAGCTCGACTTCCTGGCTCAGGAGTTGAATCGCGAATCCAACACCTTGTGCGCCAAGGCCAACGACCTCGAGTTGACCAATATCGGCCTCGAGTTGAAGGTCGTCGTCGAACAGTTCCGCGAGCAGGTGCAGAACCTGGAGTGAGGATGGCGCGCGCAGCCCACAGCAAGACCATTGCCCGGCGCGGGTTAATGCTGGTGCTGTCGTCGCCTTCGGGGGCCGGCAAGACCACGCTGTCGCGCATGCTGCTGACGGTGGAGCGCAATCTCGAATTGTCGATCTCGGTCACGACGCGGCAGAAGCGGCCCGGCGAGGTCAACGGCCGCCATTATCATTTCATCGATCGCAGGCGTTTCGATCAGCTCAAGCAGAAAGATGACCTGCTGGAATATGCCGAGGTATTCGGCAATTGCTACGGCACGCCGCGCAAGCCGGTGGAGAAAGCGCTCAAGCAAGGGCGCGATGTGCTGTTCGATATCGATTGGCAGGGGACGCAGCAGTTGCGCGAGCGCGCCCGCGACGATCTCGTCAGCGTGTTCCTGTTGCCGCCGTCGAGCGGCGAACTGGCGCGAAGGTTGCACACGCGCGCGCAGGACGACAAGAAGGTGATCCAGGCGCGCATGGCCAAGGCCGGCGACGAGATGAGCCACTGGGCGGAATACGATTACGTCGTGGTCAACCGCGACCTCGATCGCGCGTTCAACGATGTGCGCGCCATCCTCGCGGCAGAGCGGCTCAAGCGCGAGCGGCAGCCCGGTTTGTCGGCGTTTGTGCGGGGCCTGGTCGCGCAGATGTAGCCGGCGCGCGGTCAGCCTGCCGCCGCTTCAAGCGCGCGGGCGAGCGCGACGAAGCCCGCGACTGGGATGTCCTCGGCGCGTGCGGTGGGCTCGATCCCGGCGGCCGCGAGCAGCGGCAGCGGATCGGTGCGAAGCGTTCGCAGGCTTTGCCGCAGCATCTTCCGCCGCTGCCCGAACGCGGCTTCGGTCACCCGCTCCAGCAGCCGGCGCTCGCAGGCGAGCGGTGCCGGGCGCGGCACCAGTTCGACCAGCGACGACGTGACTTTCGGTGGCGGCACGAAGTTCGACGGATGAACGTCGAACAGGATCCTGGCTTGCGTGCGCCAGGACGCGAGGACGGACAGCCGTCCGTATGATTTGCCGCCGGGCGCGGCGACGATGCGCTCCGCCACCTCGCGCTGGAACATCAGCACCAACCGGTCGTACCACGGCGGCCACGGCTCAGCAGTAAGCCAGGACACCAGCAGCGCGGTGGCGATGTTGTAGGGCAGGTTGGCGACCACGCGCACCGGCCGGTCATCGACGGAGAGTTCCGGGTCGAAATCCAGCGCGTCGCCCGGCACGATCGTCAGGCGGTTGGGATAGCGTTCCTCGATCTCGGTCAGCGCCGCGAGCGCGCGGTTGTCGCGCTCGACGGCAATCACGCGCTTTGCGCCTTCGGCCAGCAGCGCGCGGGTCAGCCCGCCGGGGCCTGGGCCGATTTCGATCACCGTGACGCCGTCGAGCGGGCCCGCGGCGCGGGCGATGCGGCCGGTGAGGTTGAGGTCGAGCAGGAAGTTCTGGCCGAGCGATTTTTTCGCGGCGAGCCCATGCCGCCGGATCACATCGCGCAACGGCGGCAGATCGTCGGCCGCGTTCATGGAAGCGCCGTGACAGGCGCCCGTTTGTTGGCGGCATCCGCAGCGGCAAGCCGCGCCGCAAGCTTGAGCGCGGCGACGAGGCTCGCCGGATTGGCCTTGCCGCTGCTGGCAATGTCGAAAGCGGTGCCGTGGTCGGGCGAGGTGCGCACGAACGGCAGGCCGAGCGTGACATTGACGCCGTGATCGAACGCCAGCGTCTTGATCGGGATCAGCGCCTGGTCGTGATACATGCACAGCGCTGCGTCGTAGGTCTGCCGTGCGGCGTCGTGGAACATGGTGTCGGCGGGCAGCGGCCCGCGCGCGTCGATGCCGTCAGCGATCAGCCGTTCGATTGCCGGCCTGACGATGACGGCATCCTCCTTGCCGATGGTGCCGTCCTCGCCGGCATGCGGGTTGAGCCCGGCAATCGCAAGCCGCGGGTTGACGATGCCGAAGCGCGTTTTGAGATCGTGCGCGACCACGCGCCCCGTCTCGAAGATCAGGTCGCGCGTGAGGCGTTGTGGCACCTCGATGAACGGCACGTGGATCGTCACCGGGACCACGGCCACCTCGGGCGACCATAGCATCATCACCGGCCACGCCGGGTTGCCGGTCTGCGCGAACGCGAGCCGGGCGAGATATTCGGTATGGCCCGGATCGGCGAATCCCGCCTTGTAGAGCACGCTCTTGGCCACCGGATTGGTGACGACCGCTGACGCCGCGCCGCTGATCACGTCAGCGACCGCGCGGTCAATGGCTGCGATGGCTGCGGGAGCGCTGGTGGCGTCCGTCCGGCCGGGTTCGGCGGTCACGGCGATGCCGAGGTCGACCACCGGCAGGGCGCGGGCGAAGGCGTCGCCGGCCGTGGCGGGCGTGACGACCTCGATCGGCACATTCAGGCCGAGCCGTTTGGCGCGTCGCGCCAGGAATTTCGGATCGCCTAAAATGTAGAAGGGCGGCAAATCGAGCGCCTCGCGCTGTGCAAAGGCGGCCAGCGCGATATCGGGCCCGATGCCCGCGGGTTCTCCCAGCGTCAAGGCCAGCGGTCGTAACATCGCCGGCCTATCGATATTCGATCATGGCTTGGCTGCGCAGTTCCTTGAGAAAGTTCTTCGACAGGCTTGTGAACTTCTCATTGTACAACTGATCGCGGGCTTCTTTCTTGGCCGGTGCGTTGTCGGATTGCCGCTTGCCGCAGATTGCGTAGACCTGGATCCCGTCCTGGATGACCTCCGGAGGGGTCAGGTGGCCCACTTCCGTTTTTGCCAGGATTTCTCGTTGCGCCTCAGGGAGATCGGCGGAGCCTTTAAGGATTTGCGCCCGCACCGCGACGTAGCGCA
>JAFKKQ010000087.1 GCA_017304505.1 Hyphomicrobiales bacterium
GCAGGCCGTGCCGAAGCGGCCGTCGCTGCCGCGGCTCATTTCGATCAGGGCTTCGCCGATGGCGACCACGCGGGTCTTTTGCTCGGTCATCCGCTGTTTCTGGCCCATGTTCGCCGATCCGTTCCGCGGGTCACACTGGCCGGGCAGGGGGTGGTTGGCAACGTCATCCGGGTCCCCAATAGGAATTTTGCCGCGAGATGAAGGGCTTAAAGATATCTGGCGTCGGATTGTATGTTACATTATAACATTAGCTATGAGCGAGCCGCACCGTCATCACCATCCCGGGCACAACCATCCGCCGGCCGCAATGGGGCCATCGCTGCTGCGGCTGTCGGTGCCCGAGCGGCTGGCCTTTGCCGCCGTGGCTGTTGCCGTGCTGTGGGCGGTGACATTCTGGGCCATGCGTTGAAATGAGCGGACAGTTGCAATTCCGTGACCTGACGCTGGGGTACGACCGCCACCCGGCGGTGCACCACTTGAGCGGCGTGGTGCGGGCGGGTTCGCTGACGGCGGTGGTCGGGCCGAACGGTGCCGGCAAGTCGACGCTGTTCAAGGGCGTGGTCGGCGCCATCAAGCCGCTCGCCGGGCGGATCGAGTGCAACGGCACGCGGCCGCAGGATATCGCTTATCTGCCGCAGGTTGCCGATATCGACCGCACGTTTCCCATCAGCGTCTATGACATGGTGGCGATGGGGCTTTGGCGCGGCAAAGGTCCGTTCGGGGGGATTGGCCGGAAGGATCGCGACACTGTCGAGACGGCGCTCGCCGCGGTGGGGCTAACGGGCTTCGAGCAGCGGCCGATCGGCACGCTGTCGGGCGGGCAGATGCAGCGCATGCTGTTCGCGCGGCTGCTGTTGCAGGACGCGCGCGTGATCGTTCTGGATGAGCCGTTCAACGCCATCGATTCCAAGACATCGGCCGATCTTTTGGACCTCGTGCGCCACTGGCACGTTGAGCAACGCACGGTGCTGGCCGCGTTGCACGATCTCGATGTGGTCCGGGCGAACTTCCCCGAGACGCTGCTGCTTGCGCGTGAGCCGGTGGCATGGGGCGCGACAGCCGACGTGCTGACGCCGGACAATATGTTGAAGGCGCGACGCATGTGCGAGGCGTTCGACGAACAGGCGGAAGCCTGCGTGGCGGTGGCTTGATCCGACATGCTGGTTGAAATTTTCTCCGAGCCTCTGAACGACGTGTCGGTCAGGCACTCGCTGGCTGCGGTCCTTGCGCTGGCGTTGAGCGCGGGTCCGGTTGGCGTATTCCTGATGCTGCGCCGCATGAGCCTCGTCGGCGATGCGATGTCGCACGCGATCCTTCCCGGTGTCGCGCTTGGCTTCCTCGCCGCGGGGCTGAGCATTTTGCCTATGACGCTCGGCGGTCTTGCCGCAGGCTTTCTCATCGCAGTGCTGGCCGGCGCGGTCAGTCGGGCCACGGCGTTGCAGGAGGATGCGTCGCTCGCGGTGTTCCTGCTGGTGTCGCTCGCTTTCGGCGTGGTGATCGTGACGGTGAACGGCATCGACGTCGAGCATCTCATGGAGTTCCTGTTCGGCGAAACCGCAGCGAAGATGAACGTAGACAAGCTCGTGGTTATTGCCGTGAACGCCACGATCAGCACCGTCGCGTTCGCACTGATCTACCGGCCGCTGGCGCTCGATTGCGTCGATCCGGGATTCTTACGCTCGGTCAGCCGCGCGGGCGGGATCGCGCATCTGATATTTCTCGTGCTGCTGGTGCTCAACCTCATCAGCGCATTTTATGCGCTTGGCACGTTGCTCGGCATGGGGATCATCATCATTCCCGCCGCCATCGCGCGATTTTGGACGCGCGATATCTCCATGATGATCGTGCTGGCGATCGTCAGCGCGCTGCTATCGGGCCTGGCGGGCGTCCTGTTCGCTTTCCACGCCGGCATCCCATCCGGCCCCGCGGTGACATTGGTGGCGGGCTTCGGCTATGTCGCGTCCGTCCTGTTTGGCCGAGTCGGCGGGCTGGTGTGGCGGCTGTTCCCAGGCCGCCATCTGGAGGCTTGATGCCGGGGCATGTCATGGTCCCGGCGCAGCGCGAGGCAGAGCCTGGAGCGGCTCAGTTCTTGGCCATTCAGTTCTTGGCCATTCAGTTCTTGGCCATGCCGAGCGAGGTGAGCAACCGGCGCTTGGCCGCGACGTCCTTGGCGAGATTGGCCGCGAAACCGGCGCTGTCCGCGAAATAGTCGCTTGGCTGGAACGTGTTCTTGACGAGGCGCTGGAAGGCGTCGGTCTCCTTCGCCGCCTTGCAGGCGCTTTCCAGCTTGTGTCTGACGTCGGCCGGCAAGCCGGCCGGCGCGAGCAGGCCGCCGATGCTGAGCGGGGCAACATTGTAGCCCTCTTCCTTCACCGTCGGAATGTCGGGGATGGCGCTGTTCCGCTTGTCCGCGAACAGAGCGATCATGGCGAGGCTGCTTTTCGCGGCGGCCGTGAGCGGCGCCACCGCGAAATCGATCTGGCCGCCCAGCGTCATCTGGATGGATTCGGCCGGCCCCTTGAACGGCACGTGGTTGAACGGGACCTTGCTGATCTCCGAGAGTTCGGCCATCGCCAGGTGCGGGATGGTGGCGATGCCGGGGCTGCCGTAGTTGAGGCCGCCGGGCTTCGCCTTGCTGGCCGCCATGATCGCAGCCAGGTTCTTGTAGGTGCCCTTGCGCGCCACGATCACCTGGTCGTTCTTGAAGGTCTGGCAGATCGGCGTGAAGGACTGTGCGGTGTACGCGGTTTTCTGCGTCACCGGCTGCACCGTGATGGCGAACACCGCGGTATGCACCAGCGTGTAGCCGTCCGGATTGGCACGGGCGACCTCGGCGGTTCCGAGCGTGCTGCTGGCGCCCGGCTTGTTGAGGATGATGAAGCGCTGGCCGAGCCGCTCCCCCATGGCGTCGCCGAGCACCCGTCCCAGGATGTCAGCCGACGAGCCGGGCGTCGACGGAACGACAATCTCGATGACGTGATCGGGGTAGTTTTGTGCGGCGGCGGCGCCGGAAAATCCCAGGATTGCCGCGGCGACCGCTGCGGCGGTGTACCAGCGTTCGGACATAGTTGCCTCCCATGACATGGTTTTTGATTTGCTTGGTTTTTGATTTGGCTTTTCCTTGACGATAGCGGGAGCCGGAGGGGACCGATAGTCCGCCCGGATGGGGCAGGGCGTCACGCCGGGAGGGTTTTTGCCGGCGGCAGGATTGCCTATATACCACTGCCAGTGGAGGGTCCCGTATGTCCGACCAAGTGCAGCCCGAAAAACTCCCCGTCACCGTTCTCACCGGCTATCTCGGCGCCGGCAAGACCACCCTGCTCAACCGCATCCTGTCCGAGCCGCACGGCAAGAAATACGCCGTGATCGTCAACGAATTCGGCGAGATCGGCATCGACAACGAGCTGGTGGTGGGGGCCGACGAAGAAGTGTTCGAGATGAACAACGGCTGCATCTGCTGCACCGTGCGCGGCGATCTGATCCGCATTATCGAAGGCCTGATGCGCCGCAAGGGCAAGTTCGACGCCATCATCGTCGAGACCACCGGCCTCGCCGACCCCGCGCCGGTGGCGCAGACCTTTTTCGTCGATGAGAATGTCGGCCGCAGGGCTAGGCTGGACGCGGTGGTGACCGTCGCCGATGCCAAGTGGCTGAAGGACCGGCTGAAGGATGCGCCGGAAGCCAAGAACCAGATCGCCTTCGCCGACGTCATCCTGCTTAACAAGACCGACCTGGTGACCGACGCCGAGTTGCGCGAGGTCGAGGCCCGCATCCGCGGCATCAATCCTTATGCCAAGCTGCACCGGACCCAGCGTTCGCAGATCGCGCTCAACGAGATCCTTGGCCGCAACGCCTTCGATCTCGACCGCATCCTCGACATCGAGCCGGAGTTCCTGCACGCCGAGGACCACGACCACGAGCATGGTCACGATCATGGCCATGACCACGGCGACGGCCATCATCACAATCATGGCGGCCTCAAGCACTATCACGACGAGGACATGCAGTCGTTCTCCATGGACACCGACAAGCCTCTGAACCCGGACAGGTTCTTTCCCTGGATTCAGAAACTCGTGGCCGAGGACGGGCCGAACATCCTGCGCTGCAAGGGCATCTTGAATTTCAAGGACGATCCCGACCGCTTCGTATTCCAGGGCGTGCACATGATCCTGGACGGCGATCACCAGCGCGCCTGGAAGGACGGCGAGAAACGCGATTCCAAGCTGGTGTTCATCGGCCGCAACCTGCCGGAGGAGAAAATCCGGAAAGGGTTCGAGACCACCATCGCTTAGAGCATGATCCCGAAAAGTGGAAACCGGTTTTCGGATAAGATCGTGCTCAATCAAAGAGGTAAGCGGCAAGACTGATTCAACGTAATTGAATCAGTCTCGAGCGCGATCGTTCCAGCCATCGAGGGTGCGGGCTACGGTCCGTCTCGCGATGAGGGCGGAGAAAAGTCTGTGAGCACCGACGCTGCCAACACCCCGTCCGTCGTCGAACGCACCCGCACTGTCGCGGCCGATGCGCCGGTGGTGGCCGTTCATTTTCTCGACCGCACCGCCGCTTTCGTGCTGGGCGAGGAGGCCGTGCTGCTGGTGTCCGGCGCAAGCGACGAGAAGCGGGTTGCGATCCACGGCGGCGGCATCCTGTCTGCGGCGTGCGACGGCGTGCGCGTGGTGACCGGCGGCGACGACGGCAAGGTGTGTTCGACGGACGCGAAGGGCGAGAGCCGCGTGGTTGCGACCGACGCCAAGCGCCGGTGGATCGATCAGGTCGCGGCCGGCGCCGACGGCGCGGTGGCCTGGTCGGCTGGCAAGACGGCGTTCGCGCAGGTCGGTTCGAGCGAGCCGCGCTCGCTCGACGTCCCTTCAACGGTCAGCGGGCTGGCGTTCGCGCCCAAGGGCGTGCGGCTCGCGATTTCACATTACAACGGCGTGACGCTCTGGTTTCCCAACGCTCAGGCCGCGCCTGAAGTGTTGGAATGGAAGGGCTCGCATCACGAGGTGACGTTCAGCCCGAACGGCCAGTTTCTGGTCACCTCGATGCAAGAACCGGCGCTGCACGGCTGGCGCGTGGCGGACCGCAAGCACATGCGGATGTCGGGTTATTCGGCGCGCGTGCGCTCGTTCGACTGGACCGCCGGCGGCAAGTGGCTTGCGACCAGCGGGTCCGAGCAGCTTGTGATGTGGCCGTTCCAGTCCAAGGATGGGCCCATGGGAAAACAGCCGCGCATGTACGCGGCGTTCGCCGTGCGCGCCACGCGGATCGCCTGCCATCCGAAGCAAGAGATCGTGGCGGTGGGTTACGCTGACGGCACGATCTTGATGGTGCGGATCGACGACGGCGCCGAAATTCTCGGCAAGCATCCGAGCAACGGTCCGGTCACCGCGCTCAATTGGGATGCCACGGGCTCGCTGCTGGGGTTCGGCACCGAAGCCGGCGAGGCCGGCGTCATCGATCTCGGATAGGCGTTCGGACTTCACTTCACCAGCACGTTGCTGAATTGCCAGGGATCGCTGGTATCGATCTCCTCGGGAAACAGGCCGGGGCGGCCGGCGAGTGGCGTCCAATCGGTGTAGGTGCCGAACACCTTGCCGAGATACGGGCGCTGAATCTCCAGGCAGCGATGGAAGTCCATTTCGTCGGCCTCGGTCAGACCGCGATCCGGGTTCTCCAGCATCCACACGATGCCCGCCAGCACGGCCGAGGTGACCTGAAGCCCGGTGGCGTTCTGGTAGGGCGCGAGCTTGCGCGTCTCCTCGATGGACAGCGAGGAGCCGTACCAAAAGGCGTTCTTGGCGTGGCCGTAGAGCAGCACGCCTAGCTCGTCGACGCCGTCGACGATTTCGTGCTCGTCGAGGATCTTCCACGTCGGCTGCCGGGTCCAGGCGTTGCCCGCCATCTCGTGCAGCGACAGCACGGCATCGTCGCACGGGTGATAGGCGTAATGGCATGTCGGCCGGTAGGTCACGGCGTCGCCGTCGCGGACGCTGAAGTAGTCGGCGATCGAGATAGCCTCGTTGTGGGTGACAAGGAAGCCGTGCTGCGCCTGCGCGGTTGGCGTCCAGGATCGCACCTTGGTGCCGGCGCCGGGCTGAGCCAGATAGATCGCGGCGCCGCAGCCGAAGTCATGGCAATGGCCGTTCGGTGGCATTGTCTTCTCATGGGTGCCGAAGCCGAGCTCCGACGGCTGCACGCCCTCCGAGCAGAAGCCCTCGACCGACCAGGTGTTGACGAACACGCCGCGCGGCTTCGGGTCCCTGGCGCGCTGGGTGTCGCGCTCGGCGATGTGGATACCCTTGACGCCGGCACGCTGCATCAGCCGTGCCCAGTCGTCGCGGGTTTTCGGCTCGCCGGCGTCCACGCCGATGTCGCGGGCGACATTGAGCAACGCCTGCTTGACGAACCAGGACACCATGCCGGGATTGGCACCGCAGGCGCTCACGATGGTTGTGCCGCCCGGCCGGCGGCGGCGGACGTCGAGGACGCGCTCGCGCAGCGCGTAGTTCGAGCGCTGCGACAGCGATAGCTTGGGGTCGCTGTAGAGGCCCGGCCAGGGCTCGCACACCGTGTCGATGTAATGGGCGCCGAGGTCCTTGCAGAGGTCCATCAGGTCGGCCGAGCCGGTATCGACCGAGACGTTGACGATCAGGCCGCGGCCGGGGCCGGCCGTGAGCAGCGGCGTCAGCACCTCGCGATAATTGTCCCGCGTCAGCGCCACTTTCATGAAGCGGAGCTTGCGCTCGTCGAGCAGCCGGCGGTCGGTATCGACCGGATCGATCAGCACGAACTTCGAGCGATCGAAGGCGATATGCCGCTCCAGCAAGGGAAGGAAACCGCGGCCGATCGAGCCGAGGCCGATCATCACGATGGGGCCGTCGAAGCGGGCGTGGATGGGGGATTGGGCCATGATGCGCTGCTCCTGAAGGAAAGCCGGTCATATCCGCCAATGCTGACGGACGGAATACAGGCCGCGCGGGGTTCCGCGCGGCGTCCACGATATTTGAGGCGGTGTTATGCCGCGCGAGGCGCGGGCAGGGCGGGGACCGCCGCGACGAGAGGGCGTTGCGTCGGCTGCGGCGCGCGGATGGTGCCGCGGGCGCTATCGAGTGCTGCCGGGGTCAGTTCGCAGCCGAGCAGGCGGCTCTTGTCGTCGAGGCCGGGCAGCCACAGGCCGCCGGTCCGCTCGGCCGAGAAGCCGAAGCGGCCATAGTAGGCCGGATCGCCGACCAGCAGCACGACGCGATGGCCGCGCCGTTTCGCTTCATCCAGCGCGCGCCGCATGAGGGCTGCGCCGACGCCGCAGTTGCGGATGGCGGGGTCGACGACCAGCGGCCCGAGCAGCAGCGCCGGACGGTTCGGGCCGGCTGTCACATCCCACAGCCGCACGGTGCCGACCAGGCGGCCGCCTTCGACCGCGGCGGGCGACAGCCCGCGCGCGGGCGCACGGCCACTGCGCAGCCGCGCCGACGGTTTGGTGAAACGGATGGCGCCAT
>JAFKKQ010000513.1 GCA_017304505.1 Hyphomicrobiales bacterium
AATCAAAACATCGCGCGTGACATCGTCGGCATCGTGCTCCCGATCCATCACGGCCTGATAGTTGCGGGCGATGGCGTCCCCGCCTTCGAGCATGGCGCGCAGCGCCACGGCACCCGCCACCACGGCATGCGAATGCTGCGCAAACAGGTCGAAGAAGCGTTCCTCCTTCGGCATCAGAGCATGAAACCAACGCATCATGAGCGACCTCGCTTTGAGTCCGGTCCGACCGATTGAACCCGGACCAAACGCAGAAGCCGGCGGCCACGTCCGGTGTCTGGTTTAGAGAATTTCGTCAAGCCGCTCCGCGGGCCGGCAGAGCCGCGTGCCCTTGCGGGTGTGCACAACCGGCCGCTCAATCAGGATCGGATGCTTGGCCATGACAGCAATGAGTTCAGAATCGGTCCGGTTCGGCTCGCCGAGCTTCAAATCATCATAGGGAGTCCCTCGCCGGCGCAAGAGTTCGCGCGGCCCTATCCCCATCTCCTTCAGGGCCGCCTTGATTTCTGCGGCGCTCGGCGGGTCTTTCAGATACTCCACGATGGTGGGCTCGATACCCCGGTCGCGGATTGCGGCCAGAACTTTGCGCGACGTGCTGCACGCCGGGTTATGCCAGATGGTGACTGTCATGACTGCAACCGATCAAGCCCCAACCCATCAAGCTCTGGGCCCACACCGCACATAGACCATGTTGCCATAGCGGTTGGCCGCGTCCGGGTCGACATAGCGCGTGATCAACACCCGCCCGTCGAACGACAGGATCACGCGATCCTGAGGATCGCCGGCCGGGCCGTCCGGTCCGATGTAGTCCTTGCCGTCCGGGCTGCCCTTGAGGCGCAGTTCGCTCGGCTCGCGCTGGTCGGCCAGGTGCATCATGATGCCCCCGCTTGGCCCTTTGGAGATCACATACGGCGACCGGCACAGCCCGCGAGCGGTGTTGATCGTCCGCGTCCGGTCGGATTCCTTCTGGTAGGAGGTGAAGCCCCAGCGGCCCACGAACTCCTCCGGCGAATATTTGGAGGGCAACGCCGCCGCGGCCGGCGCCGTCGGCGGCGGCTCGGAACTGGTGCCAAAGCTCGGCAGGCTGCCACCGCTGCATCCGGCCAGCAGCAATCCGCCGGCAAGCAGCGCGGGCGCAACGAAGAGCCACGAGGGGGAATGATGATGCATGCGAATTCCTTGCGGTTATTGGCGAGTTTCGTGTGAATGTCCAGGCTGCCCCCTC
>JAFKKQ010000088.1 GCA_017304505.1 Hyphomicrobiales bacterium
GTTGCTGCGAACCGTCGCCCTTGCGGCCTCATCCGCATGATCGAGATCGCCGACCGCCGACAACGCGGCGAGATCGACCGCGCTTTGCGCCTTGCGACGATCGGTGAAAACCTTGCCGAGGTCGACGCCCAGAGCGCCGAAACCCATGATGACGGTAAGCAGCAACGCCGATATGACGGCGACATTGCCGCGCCTGTCGCGCACGAAATGATGCGCGCGTCGTTTCAAAGCAACCGACGGACGAGCGAGGATCGTCATCAGTAGCCGCCCCTTTGGATGGATGCCGAACGCACGATCGTCGCCGGCGGCATCGGCACGAACCGCGGCAGGCTGAAAACGAACATGTCGGAAGCGTCGTAGCTCAGCGTCACCGAGAAGTTGTGTGTCGTGGGATCGGTGGACGCCTGCGTCAATGTCAGGCGATCCATCTCGATCAGCGGATAGGAGGGCGCGTTGGCCGCGATGTTTCCGGTTGCGAGTGTGACACGCTCGCTGTCGCTCAACCCCGCAATAGCTGCGCGCGTTGCCTCGGCCGCGAGTTGCTGGATGCCGTGCACCACGGCGAGATAGGCGCCGAACGAAATGAGGCCGAACAGCAGCAGCAGGAAGATCGGAAATATGATCGCGAACTCAACCGCCGCCGTGGCCTTGCGGCAGGCGATCAGCCGAACGCTATCGAAGGCGCGAGCGATCATGCCGCAACGCTAAGCCGCGGCGCATTGCGCGGCCGTAAAGAAAAACCCAACCGTTGCGAATGCCTGATCGAAACACATGCCCCATCGATATTGATGGGTCATGCACCGCATTCATGTCGACGCCGAGTTAGTGATGGCTCTGTCGCTGCCCGTTCGCGTGCGACACCCGCGGCGTCGACCGGCTGGAACGCGGCGTCGGCGCAGCGTCGTGCCGATCCTCCACGAGCGGCCGCGCGATCGACTCCAACGCGTACAACAGCGGCTCAGCGGCAACGGCGTCGAAGCCCGGGCGCAAGCAAAGCCCGCCGCGCGTCGGTGGAATCGGCGGCAGGAAATACTCCCGAGCCGGCTGAACGGCGCCAAACACCGCGCGCGCCGGCAACAGCATGTAGCCGAGCGCCGCCTGTGCCGCAGCGAGGCGCGCGTTGTAGTCCGCGCCGGCAAACGATACGACATAGCTCAGGCCCGCCCGCTCCAGCGCGCCGAGCGCAATCCGGTCGGTGTTGCTGTCCGGCCAACTGACGTAGGGAATCGGCGCTCCGGGACTGACATTCAAATCCGGCGAACGCACCCAGACGAGCGGCTCCTCCCACGTCACCGTCATCTCGGCCGACGACGGCGCGCTGACCAGGAGCGCAACATCGAGATAGCCGTTGTCGAGTTGCTTCAGCAGGACGTTGGACATGGCGCATTGCAACTGGACCTGCACATTCCCTAACGCCGCGCACGCCTTGAGAGCATCGGGCAGCATGAAGCGGGCGAACGACACCGGCAGGCCGAGACGGATCAGCCGCGACGCCGAATGCGCCCCCGAAAGCAGGACAAGCTGCGCGTTCATATCGAGGATGCGGCGGGCGTAGCGATCGATGGTCCGCCCGCGCTCGGTCAGGGTCAGCCCGCCACCGGATTTGGCAAATACATCGCCACCGACGCGCTGCTGCAACCGTTTGACCTGGGCGCTGATGGCCGACTGCGTCAAACCCAGCAACGCCCCTGCCTTGGTGAAGCTGCCCGAGTCTACGATTGCGACGACTGCGCGAAGAAGTTCAATGGAAACATAGTCGAGGTCATATCTACTGTTCATGTTCGCCGACCCAGAGGTGGAGCATTGCGGACGTGAGCGACTCACTCTGGGGATAGGCGAGTCGCGGGTTGTATACAACCTAAAATAGAATTTTATGCTTCACACACCCTCGCCTTTGTTGATGTTCCATTTCCGATGCTGATGGTCAGCATGACATAGACCGGATCGGGATACCGTCCCGTTCGTCACAGTTAGTCACCGGTAAAAATACGCTACGCGCAAAAGGCGTGGATGCCCCGCGGAACGCCATGATTTCGACAGGTCGAGCGCCTTCCACATCGCCGGCAGCGCGGCGCGATCGGGCCCGCGCAGGGAGGCTTCGATGACACAGTTCGATTGCGGAGACCGGTTCGGCGCCCTCCGCTTCGCCGCGGAATGAACGCAACACCACGCAACGCCGCGCCGATCGCCATCGCCGGAGGCGGCATCGGCGGGTTGGCCTGCGCGCTGGCCCTGGCACGCCACGGCTTCCAATCGATCGTTCTGGAGCAGGCCGCCGAATTCGGCGAGGCCGGCGTCGGCCTGCAGGTCGCGCCGAACGCGCTGTCGGTGCTGGATGCGCTTGGCGTCGGCGAGGCTGCGAAGAAAAACGCGCTGCTGATCGAGCGCCTGGTGATGATGGATGCCGTCACCGGCGCGGAGGTCGTCAACATTCCGTGCGGCCGGCGTTTCATCGAGCGTTTCGGAAATCCTTACGCCGTGGCGCACCGGGCCGACATCCACGGCGCGCTGCTTGGCGCGTGCCGGGCGCACGATCTGATCGCGTTGCGCAACGATTGCCGCGTGCTGGATTTCGCCGTCGAGGAGCCCGGCGTATCGATCGCGCTACGGCAGGGTGAGTGCGTGGCGGCCCAGGCCCTGGTCGGCGCCGACGGCATCTATTCTAACGTGCGAAAGCGCATCCTCGGCGACGGCGACCCGGTGCCGGTGGGCGCGATCATCTATCGGGCCACTATCCCCGCCGACGAGATGCCCAAGGATCTGCAACACTCCTACCCGATGTTTTGGGCCGGCCCCGGCTGGCACATCATCTACTACCCCGTGCGCGACGGCACCGTGTTCAATCTGGGCGGAACGGTGGTGACCAGCCAGACCTGGCTCAACGACGCCGAGGACGTGCCGCCGCATCACGTCTTGCCGCAATTCCCCGGGAGCTGCGCCACGCCGCTGCGGGTGCTCCGCATTCCCAAGCGCTTTCGCCGCTACGTCATCCGGCATCGCGAGCCGGTGGAGAACTGGAGCGCCGGGCCGGCGACGCTGCTCGGCGACGCCGC
Organism: Hyphomicrobiales bacterium; assembly: GCA_017304505.1. Classification (GTDB taxonomy): domain Bacteria; phylum Pseudomonadota; class Alphaproteobacteria; order Rhizobiales; family Xanthobacteraceae; genus Z2-YC6860. The sequence continues at coordinate 3,054 of JAFKKQ010000088.1, forward strand.
GCATCCGATGGTCCAATACATCGCCCAGGGCGCGGCAATGGCGCTCGAGGATGCAATCTGCCTCGCCGGCGCGGTGCACGAGCAGGACGGCGATTGCGCCAAGGCGTTCCAGCGTTACCAGGACGCGCGGATCGTGCGCACGGCGCGGGTGCAGCTTTCCTCGCTGATGATGGACCGGCTCAACCACGCCAAAGGCGTCGAGCGCAAAGTCCGCAACTCGTTGTTCGAAGGCCGCACGCCGGAGGAATTCTACGACCGGCTCGCCTGGCTCTACACGCCTCTGCCTTACGTGAAGTGATCGGGCTTCAGCAAGCGCCGGTCGACTTCAGGTAATTGTAAGCCTGGATGATCTCGCGCAGCTTGTCTTCGGTGGCGCGGTCGCCGCCGTTGGCGTCGGGGTGGTGGCGCTTCACCAGCAGCTTGAACTTCGCCTTGATCTCCGCCTTGTCGGCGCCGACCTCCAGGCCGAGCTCGTGCAGCGCCTTACGCTCGGCGTTGCGCACGGCGCGCGGCGGCTCGACACGCTCCGCCTTGGCCCGGGCCTCCGCGCCGCGAGCGCCGAACTCGCGAAACACGTTGAATGGATCGTGCGGGCCCTGCCGGCCGAAGTCGGGGCTCGAATTCTTGCCGGTTCCCATCTTCCAGGTCGGACGATGGCCAGTGATCGCGTCCTTCTGATACCTGAGGACGGCATCCTCGCTCATGCCCGAGAAGTAATTGTAGGAGGCGTTATACTCTCGCACGTGGTCGAGGCAGAATCGCCAGTACTCGTTTTCGCGATTGCGCCCCTTGGGCGCGCGATGCGTCGCGGCGTTGGCGCAACCCTTCCACTCGCAGCATGGCGCATCGGCGCTGCGCCGGCGATCTTCGCTCGGCTTGACGCGGATGCGATCGAACAATGGTGAATCGAATTTCATGACCGAACATTATGCGAAAGTGATCAGGGCACCTTCAAGTCTTGACATGGAATTTTTACCGAAACCGCAACAATTCCGGCATGGGCGGGGGTGGCGCCGGTGACGGTTGACGATATCGCCGCGCTCGCCTACCGAAAGCTTATGCAGGTGAAATCGGCGATTGTCGAAAAGCTCACGGCGGCGTTCGCGCCGCAAAGCCTGGATGTGATCGACGAGTCGCACCGACACGAAGGCCATGCCGGCCACCGGCCGGGCGGGCAGACGCACTTCAGGGTTCATATCGTGTCGGAGGCGTTCCGCGGAAAGACCCGGGTCGAGCGCCACCGCATGGTCAACCAGGCGCTTGCCGATGAACTGGCAGCCGGCGTCCATGCATTGGCGATCCAAGCCGGCGCGCCGGGCGAGAACGGCGCGTCATGACAGCAAGCCGGAACCCGCCGTAACGGCGGTCAACCTCAGCCCGTCCGCGCCGCCAGCCCCGCCGCCCGACCCAGCGGCATGATCCGCAGCGCCATGATGCGGTTGCGCTGCTTGCGCATCACGCTGAAGCGGAAGCCGTGGAAGGTGAAGCTCTGGCCGACATCGGGGATCGAGCGTGCCTCGTGGATCACCAGACCGGCGATCGTGGTTGCTTCCTCGTCCGGCAGGTTCCAGTCCATCGCGCGGTTGAGGTCGCGGATCGGAACTGCGCCATCGACATTGACGGAACCGTCAGGCTGCGGGCGCACACCCGGCACGGGCACATCATGCTCGTCGGAAATGTCGCCGACGATCTCCTCCAGGATATCCTCGAGCGTGACCAGTCCTTCGACTTCGCCGTATTCGTCGACCACCAGGGCAAAATGCGTCTTGCGCCGGCGAAACGCCTTGAGTTGATCCGACAGCGCGCGGATATCGGGGACGAACCACGGCGGCAGCGCAATCGCCATGACGTCGATCCGGCTTAACTCACCCTCGGCATCGTGAAGCGCGCGAAGCAAATCCTTGGCGTGCAGGATACCGATGATGTTCTCCGGCGTGCCGCGCCAAAGCGGAATGCGGGTGAACTGCGCCTTGAGCGCCGTGTCCACGATCTTGTCCGGCGGGTCGTCGGCATTGATCGTCAGCATTTCGGTGCGGTGAACCATGACATCGGACACCGTCAACTCGTTCAGATCGAGGAGACCGTCCATCATGTCGCGGTCGAGCTTCTCGACGCCGCCCTCGCGATGCATCAGATCGACCGTGCCGCGGATTTCCTCGTGCGGCGGCAGGATCGACGGATTTTCACCAACCCGGATGCCGAACGGACGCAACATCCACCGCACCAGCCATTCGATGGCGGCCAACACCGGACCGAAAATCTTGACCACCCAGGTCACCGGCCGGCCAACCAGCAGCGCGATCCGTTCCGGCGAGCTGATGGCCGCGGTCTTCGGCAGCACCTCGGCGAACACGATCACCACGACGCTCATGACAACGGTCGCATAAAGCACGCCGACGTCGCCGAACCAGGCGAGCAGCAATCCGGTGGTCAGCGTCGAAGCGCCAATGTTGGCAACATTGTTGCCGAGCAGCAGTGCGCCGATCATCCGCTCACGGGTTTCGAGCAGGCGCAACACGACGGCGGCGCGCCGGTTGCCCTGGTTCTGCATCCGCGTCAGACGCGCACGCGACGCCGCCGTGAGCGACGTTTCGCCGGCGGAGAAAAACGCAGAAAGAAACAGGCTTGCCAGGACGATCAGCAGCGAGAGCCAAGTGTCGAGCATCATCGGACGGAAAGCTTTTCGGCGAGGAAGGCTCGAACCTCATCGGGTCCGACCTCGCGCGTGACGAAAGCCTGCCCGATGCCGCGGACCAGGATGAACGTCAACTGGCCGCGTTTGACCTTCTTATCCTGGGAGATGAGATTCATCATGGCATCGACCGTGGGCCAATTGCCGCCGGGCACCGCTTTGACATGGGTCGGCAGACCGGCCGCCGCAAGATGCGCGATGACACGGTCCGCGTCGGCCTTGGAAATCAGGCCGCGCCGGGCGGAGAACTCGAAGGCCAGCGCCATGCCGAGCCCAACCGCCTCACCGTGGAACAGCCGGTCGGAAAAGCCGGCCGCCGCCTCGAACGCATGACCAAAGGTATGGCCCAGGTTGAGCAGCATGCGGTCGCCTGTCTCGCGCTCATCGCGCGCCACAATGGCGGCCTTGGCGCGGCAGCTCACCGCGATAGCGTGCTCGCGCGCCGGCCCGCCGGCGAACACCTCGCGCCAGTTGGCGTCGAGCCATTCGAAGAACGCCGCATCGCCGAGCAACCCATACTTGACCGTCTCGGCGTAGCCGGCGCGGAATTGCCGTTCCGGCAATGTGTCGAGCAGCGCCGTATCCGCCACCACCAGGATCGGTTGATAGAACGCGCCGATGAGATTCTTGCCGTGGCTTGAATTGATCGCGGTCTTGCCGCCGACGGAGGAATCGACCTGCGCCAACAGCGTCGTCGGCACTTGGACGTAATCGACGCCGCGGCGGACCACCGCGGCGGCAAAGCCACCGAGATCGCCGACCACGCCACCGCCGAGCGCCACGACAAGATCGCCGCGCTCGATCCGCGCCGCGAGCAGGTCGTCACAAACGCGCTCGAAGAAACGAAAGCTCTTGCTGCTCTCGCCGGCCGGCACCTTGGCGGTGGATACCGCAATGCCGGCCGCCGTCAGTACGGATTCGGTTGCTGCAAGATGATGGCGCGCCACCGTCTCATCGGTGACGATGGCGGCCTTGCAGCCCGGGCGAAGCCTGGCGATCCGCGCACCCAGCGTGGCAAGCAGGCCGCGACCGATGGCGATGTCATAGGAGCGGTCGCCAAGCGCAACGTTGACGGTGATCGGCTCGCCGGTTCGCAATGGCGCCGTCATGATGTGGCCGCTCCCGTCTCGCGGCCCGCCGCGGGTGTCAGGCGGCCGCGCAACCCTGCGACGATCTCGTCGACAATGGTTTCATGCGGCACCTCACGCGACTCCACGGTCAGGTCGGCTTGCGCATAGACCGGATAGCGTTCCTCGATCAGGCGCCGGAGCGTTTCCGTCGGGTCGGAATCCTTCAGAAGCGGCCGATCGGTGCGACGCTTGATCCGGCGATTGAGGACATCGAGGGTGGCGCGCAGCCAGACCGAAAGCCCGTTGGCGCGGATCGCCGCCCGCGTCTCCGCGTTCATAAACGCGCCGCCGCCGGTCGCAAGCACCTGCGGCCCCCCTTCCAGCAGCCGGACGATCACGCGCGCCTCGCCGGCGCGGAAGTAAGGCTCGCCGTGACTGGAGAAGATTTCAGGAATGCTCATACCGGCCGCTTTCTCGATCTCGGTGTCGGCATCGACGAACGGAAGGTCCAGCCGGCCCGCAAGCCTGCGGCCAACCGACGACTTGCCCGCACCCATCATGCCGACCAGCACCACCGGGCACCGCCCCAGCGCGGCAACCAGG
>JAFKKQ010000089.1 GCA_017304505.1 Hyphomicrobiales bacterium
GACGGCGGATATGCGATGACGCGCTGGGCGTAACCGAGTGGTTGCGTCTGCGGAGGTGGAGACGGCTGAGGCACACCGACAGTTGACGCCGACGATCCATAATCTTCGCTGAACTCGACCCGGTTGCGCCCATTGTGCTTGGCGCGATAGAGCGCCGCATCCGCGCGCGCCAGCAAAGTGGCGACTTCGACCGGCGGGATCGCGCTCGCCACACCGATGCTAACCGTGGCCCCCACTTCATGCCCCGAGATGGCAAAACCGGCCTGCTGGAATGCATCCCGCAGACGTTCGGCGACGGCCCCCGCATCGGCCGCGGAGCCGGGGAGGATCGCCGCAAACTCCTCGCCCCCCAAGCGCCCGATCACGTCGGTCGCGCGCATATTGCCCGAGGCCGTGCTGGCGAACACCCTGAGCGCCTCGTCACCGATGGCGTGACCAAAGCGGTCATTGATGGATTTGAACTTATCCAGATCGAACAACAGCATGCTGACCGGCTGCGATTTCCGTGACTGTCGCTCGATCAGTTGGCCAGCCGCGTCAAGAAATGCGCGCCGGTTGAACAATCCCGTCAGGAGATCGGTCATTGCCGCGGTCTTATGGACCTGAACCGCCCGCTCCTTCGCCATCACCACAACGATGAATGCCGTGCCGACGACGTAAATAACCGTCTGGAACGCGAACAGCGCAAACAGCCTGTCGTCTGATACGGTCGCCGGCACCAGCAGGACCAGTACAATCGGCGCAAGAAACACCACACCGTGGAGCAATGGGATCGCGACGCCCAACCAGCGGGATGCAAGCTCGCGCCGGCGCTCGCGTCGCAACTCGAACGCGGTAAAGAACGCATAGGACGCGATCACAATCGACGAGAATACGGGGCGTGCCTCGCTCGATTCGGAAAATGCCGTGAATTGCATCGCGATGATCCACGCCACTGCCCCGGCAAACAGCGTGCTCGGCAGCACGGCGCGGCCTTGGAACAGCCGCGCGCCATTCAGGATCATGCCACACGCGAGGAACAGGAGTGCCGTCGGCTCTTCAGGCGTCACCAAATTGAACTCGTCGTGTGCGCTCCACAGCAGTACCGCCGACGCGCCGATCAGATAAGCTCCGCCCCACCAGGCAAAAGCACGAACGCTTCGGTCCTGCAGCCAAAGCACAAGGAGGAATACGCCCAGCAACCCGGTGATGGAGGTTGCCACAGCAAACAACGTTGCCTGATCTGAAGGCATGTGGATCTCTGGCCCAAGGCCGTTTCACCGAGGGGATCGTGCGCCATGACGCGGCCGGCCCTCAGCACCTCCCTATTCGCATACCGGCTTTTCCAAAGCCTTGCGGCCGCAATGCGGGTTTTCGCCAAAGAATCCAGAAAATCTGAATAGACTTCGCTGAGAATAGACTGGACGCGCGACAGGTTCGGGAAATGAAAAAGGGCGCCCAAGGCGCCCTTTTGGCAGTGCAGCAGGCAGCACCTGCAGGATCGGCTTTTCTCAGCGCTTGGAGAACTGGAACGACCGGCGGGCCTTGGCGCGGCCGTATTTCTTGCGCTCGACCACACGCGAATCCCGCGTGAGGAAGCCACCGCGCTTGAGCACTCCGCGAAGGTCGGGCTCATAGTGGGTGAGTGCCTTGGACAAGCCGTGGCGCACAGCACCAGCCTGACCGGACAGGCCGCCGCCGGACACCGAGCAGATCACGTCGTACTGCCCCGCCCGATTGGACGCGACCAACGGCTGTTGAATCAGCATGCGCAGCACCGGGCGCGCGAAGAACACTTCGACCGGGCGCGTGTTGACAATGATCTTGCCCGAGCCCGGCTTCACCCAAACCCGCGCCACGGCATTCTTGCGCTTGCCGGTGGCATAGGCCCGCCCCTGCTTGTCGAGCTTCTGCTCGTATTTCGGTGCTTCCGGCGCCGCAGGCTTGAGCGTCGCCAACTGATCGAGCGATTGCATGGTCTCGGCCATCAGGCGGCCCTCATGTTCTTGCGGTTCATGGACGCGATATCGAGCTTCTCAGGCTGCTGGGCGGCATGCGGATGATCGGCCCCGGCATAGACCCGCAGGTTGCCGAGTTGCTGGCGCCCCAGGGGGCCGTGCGGCAACATGCGCTGGACCGCCTTCTCGACGATCCGCTCGGGGAACTTGCCCTCAAGGATCGAACGCGCAGTGCGCTCCTTGATGCCGCCGATGAAGCCGGTGTGATGGTAGTAGACTTTCTTTTCCCGCTTGCGGCCGGTCAACACCACCTTGGCAGCGTTGATGACGATGACGTTATCGCCATCGTCCATGTGCGGGGTGTAGCTCGGCTTGTGCTTGCCGCGCAGCCGCATGGCGATGATCGTGGCGAGCCTGCCGACAACCAGCCCGCTGGCGTCGATCAGAACCCACTTCTTTTGGATATCTGCGGTTTTTGTCGAATGCGTTGACATAGCGTCTCAATGTCCATGACGGCCACATTGGGCGTTGGCGCGGCTTGTACAGGAGGGCTCGCATACGGTCAACGACTTCCGTCATCAAAATCAACTGTATAATCAATGATTTAAAATAATGGTATTATATTACCTGTAAAATTCTTTCGTTATTTTGCGGGGATCGAATAGGCGGACGTCGCCTGTGGGGCTACATGGGGTACAAAGCCCTGTCGGATGCTCAAAGGTTGCCATGAATACCCAGGAAACCCGCGCTGCCGAACCGCCGCTGCTTCGGACCGACGACGGCCCCATCGCGGTGCTGACGCTCAACCGGCCGGCGGCTCGTAACAGCCTGTCGGAAGCATTGCTGGGCGCGCTCAGCGAAGCCTTCACCGCCATTGCTGAAGACCGGAGCGTGCGGGTGGTCGTCCTCGCGGCCAATGGTCCCGTTTTTTCATCCGGCCACGATCTCAAGGAGCTTGCCGCGCGGCGCAGCGACCCCGATGGCGGCCGCGCTTACTTCAAGCACATCATGACCACTTGCAGCGCCATGATGCAGCAGATCGTCACCCTGCCCCAACCCGTGATTGCTGCCGTCCAGGGCGTCGCAACCGCTGCCGGCTGCCAGCTCGTGGCGAGCTGCGACCTAGCGATTGCGTCGGCCAACGCCGGATTCGCCACACCGGGGGTCAACATCGGGCTGTTCTGCTCGACACCGATGGTGGCGCTTTCGCGAAACGTTGCCCGTAAGCATGCGATGGAGATGTTGCTCGGCGGCGAAATCATCCCAGCGGAACGCGCCGCATTCATGGGCTTGATCAACGAAGCGGTGCCGTCCGGCCGTGAACACGGCCGCGCAATGGAGATCGCTCACAGCATTGCCTCGAAATCGTCGCATGTCATCGGTATCGGCAAGGCCGCGTTCTATCGTCAGATCGAACTGCCTCTCGCAGAGGCTTACGCCTACACTTCCGAAGTGATGACCGACAACATGATGGCGAGCGATGCCGAAGAAGGCATTTGCGCCTTCCTCGAAAAGCGAAAGGCCGCGTGGCAGGATCGCTGACGGTTGCCAGCCTCCCTCAACCCTCCGCGAACCGCACCATGAACCACGACAATTACCCCGATAGTTATATCCGCGGCATCCTCAACACGGTGAAGTCGATCGCGATGGTCGGTATTTCGCCGAAGGATAACCGGCCGAGCTATTTCGCATTCAAGTACCTGCTCGAACGCGGCTACCGCATGATCCCTGTCAATCCCGGCCAGGCCGGCAAAGAAATCCTTGGGCAGAAGGTGTACGCAACGCTTGCCGACATTCCGCAACCGGTGGATATGATCGAAATCTTCCGCGCCGCACGATTTGCTCCGGCCGTGGTGGACGAAGCGCTTGCGATAACGCCACGTCCCGCCGTTATCTGGATGCAGCTCAGCGTTCGCAGCGATGAAGCCGCGGCCAAGGCGGAAGCGGCCGGCCTCAAGGTTGTGATGAATCGCTGCCCGAAAATCGAATATGGCCGATTGTCGTCGGAGATCGGCTGGATCGGTGTGAACTCGCGGACGCTCAGCTCGAAACGCGCGCCGCTTTTGGGCAAAGGCGTGCAGCGGATGTCGTTGAACCGAGCCACCATGACGGGCGGCTCGACCCAAGCCGCGGAACGCGCTGGACAAAACGTCGACTCTGGAACGAAGTCCTGACGCCCGCGTTCGTGATCTGCTCCAACAATGGCCCACCGCCGGGCCGTCATCCTCTCTGGACAAGTATGGAGGTGCTATGAAGGCTTCGATCGCATTCGCCTGTGGCGTATTCGGTTGTTTGGTCTTCATGCCGCGTCCGGCCGTGGCGCAGACCCCGCAAGAGCAACAGGCCTGCGTCAACGACGCCTTTAACATCTGCGGCCATGCAATTCCTGACCGCGACCGCGTGGCCTTCTGTCTCAATCAGAATATCGACCGCGTTTCGGTCGCCTGCCGCGCCGTCATGCAACGGTATTCGGCCTCGCCGCCTCCAAGGGCTGACGACGGCCGCTCCGGCCGACGCCGAACTGGCCGTTAGACCGGCGATAGAATAGATTTCTGTTTTTCGCGGCGACGCAAGAACAGCAATAGCGAATTGACTGGACAGTCGCTCTTTACCTTGACGAGCCATTGTTGTCCGATACACCCGCGGGAACCTCAATCGGCCATCCCACGCTCATCCAACGGCCATTGTTCAAGGACCGGATTCATGACCGAACGCACTCCTGGCTTTGCGACGCTCGCGATCCACGCAGGCGCTCAGCCCGATCCGACCACCGGTGCCCGGGCCACCCCTATTTACCAGACCACATCGTTCGTCTTCGACGACGTCGACCATGCCGCCTCGCTGTTCAGCCTGCAGGCGTTCGGCAACATCTATACGCGCATCGGCAATCCGACCAACGCGGTGTTGGAGGAGCGGGTTGCGGCCCTTGAAGGCGGCACGGCGGGCCTCGCGGTCGCCTCCGGTCACGCCGCGCAGGTGTTGACCATGCATTGCCTGCTTGCACCGGGCGATGAGTTCGTCGCCTCCCGTAAGCTCTACGGCGGCTCGATCAATCAGTTCAATCACGCCTATAAGAACTTCGGATGGAACGTCGTATGGGCCGATCCTGACGACATTTCATCCTTCGAGCGCGCGGTGTCGCCCAAAACCAAGGCCATTTTCGTCGAGTCGATCGCCAATCCCGGCGGAGTCATCACCGACCTGGAAGCCGTCGCCAATATCGCGCGCCAGGCCGGCGTGCCGCTGATCGTCGATAACACGTTGGCGACGCCCTATCTCTGCAAGCCGATCGACTATGGTGCCGACATTGTCGTCCATGCGCTCACCAAGTTTCTCGGCGGTCACGGCAACTCGATCGGCGGCATGATTGTCGACGCCGGCACGTTCAACTGGTCGCGCGAGAACCGCTACCCGATGCTGTCCGAGCCAAGACCCGAATATAACGGTATCGTGCTGCACGAGACGTTCGGTAATTTCGCCTTCGCCATCGCCTGCCGGGTCTTGAGCCTGCGCGACATCGGCGCCGCGCTGTCGCCGTTCAATGCATTCCTGATCCTGACCGGAATCGAAACGCTGCCGTTGCGGATGCAGAAGCACTGCGACAACACGCTGGCCGTCGCCGAGTGGCTGTCGCGGCACGACAAAGTGGCATGGGTCAGCTACCCCGGCCTGCCGGGGGACCGCTATCACAACCTCGCAAAAAAGTACGCGCCGAAGGGCGCAGGCGCAGTGTTCACCTTCGGGCTCAAAGGCGGTTACGACGCCGGCGTCAAGCTCGTCTCGAACGTCAATCTGTTCTCGCACCTCGCCAATATCGGCGACACCCGCTCGCTGATCATCCATCCGGCCTCGACCACCCATCGGCAGCTTTCGGATGCGCAGCGGGTGCAGGCCGGTGCCGGCCCGGATGTCGTGCGTCTGTCCATCGGTCTCGAGGACAAGGACGACATCATCGCCGACCTTGAGCAGGCGCTCGCCACCGCATAGGCAACGGTCGCGGGTCCAGACTCCCGCCGATGATCGTTTAAGGCGTTGTCCGCGGGATGGATGCGCCCGAGCCCGACGGTGCCGTCGCAACAGTGGCTGGATTGTGCCGCGGCGACAGCCGCTCGGCATGGATCACGGCAATCGTCAGGACAATAACCGCCGTGATCTGATGCAGCAGCGCCAGCGGCAGCGGCACCTGATGAAGCAAAGTCACGATGCCGACGCCCGCCTGCAGCGTGACAGCGCAGCCCAGCGCCAGGGCGCCATTGAGAATGGCGCCACCGCGCCGTGCCACAATAACATCGGCCGCGTGAAGTACGGCCACAAGCCATAAGCTATAGCCCACCATACGGTGATCGAACTGCACGGTCAGCGTGTTCTCAAACAGGTTCCGCCAGGCCGGCGTGTTGAACCAAAGGCTGTCTGCCGATGGAATGAAAGCTCCGTCGATCAGTGGCCACGTGTTGTAGGCAAGCCCGGCGTGAAGACCTGCGACGAGCGCCCCAAGATAAATCTGCAACAACACCACACCGACAAGAGCCGCCGCCGTTGCACTCAGCCGCCGAGGGACCATCTCAATCGGGCGGGCCACAAGACCGCGCGCGGTCCAAAGGATCGCCGCGAAAATCGTACAGGCCAGCGTCAGGTGGAAGGCCAGGCGGTACTGCGACACGCTTACGCGCCCGGCCAGCCCCGAGGACACCATCCACCAACCGACCGCGCCGAGAAATGCGCCCGCGCCAAACAGCGTCCATAATCTGGTTCGCAAGCTCGGCTCGACCCAACCCCGCCAGAGGAAGAACAGGAACGGCAGCAGGAAGGCTGTGCCGACCAAGCGCGCCAGCAGCCTATGTGTCCACTCCCACCAATAGATGGTTTTGAACTGGTCGAGGCTCATGCCGCGATTGAGCTCGCGATATTGCGGAATCTGCTGATATTTGCCGAACTCCCCCTGCCACGCATTCGCTGACAGCGGTGGCATAACGCCGGTGACGGGCTTCCATTCGACAATGGAGAGCCCCGACTCCGTCATTCGTGTGGCGCCGCCGACGGCGACCGTCAGGACCATCAGCGCGGCCACGGCATAGAGCCATGCCCGGATCACGTGGCGATGGGTGGAGGCGGAGCGGGTTTCGGTCATGCGGCTTGCGAGAGGCGGTGTGAACCATATAGTCCTGCCCTCTCCGTCGCATCAATGGCGCAACAAGTCCAGGCGGGCCATGTCCATCCGAATTCGCAAGCTGATCGGCACCTTCGCGCTGCTGGCTTTGGTGATCGTCTGGGCGCTGGTGGCGATGGCGATCGCGCAATTCCCACCGATTTTCCAGAATCCCTGGATCGCGGGCATTTATTACGTCGTTGCCGGCATTGGCTGGGTATTGCCCGCGATGCCGCTGATCAAATGGATGTCAAAAAGTCCGGTCAGGTGACATTGAGCGGGCGGAACCCGTTCCACACCCCGGTTGCAGCGCCTGACATCAACACCTTAG
>JAFKKQ010000090.1 GCA_017304505.1 Hyphomicrobiales bacterium
GACGAGATCGTGCGGCGGGCCATGCGGCGGCTGGAATCCAAGGGCGGCGGCGTCCTGTTGCTCCACGACATCCACGCCCGGACGCTGGCGGCGCTCCCTATGATCCTCAAGCAATTGAAGGCGCGCGGCTTTCGCATCGTCCATGTGGTGCCGGCGCGCGCGGACCGGCCGGCAACGGTGACGACGGAAGCGGACTGGCTGCCGCGCTGGCGGCGGCGATACGAGCGGCCCGTGATCCCGATCAATGCCGTGCAAAACCCGGATGGCCTGGACCTCGCCAAAAAGAGCGCCACCGCGCTCTGCTCGCTCACGCCGCTGGCGCGAGCCACGCGGACGGTCCAGAGCAAGCCGCGGACGCAAGACAAATCGCGCGCGCAGGAAAAGCCGCGGGTTCATAAGCCGCCGATCAGCTTTGCCGGCCACCGGCACCATCGGCGGATACACGCCGAGCAAATCCCGGCGCAGGCTCGCGGCAAGCGCGCCACGCAATGACGCAGCCGGCGCGCGGCCGTCTTACGGCTTCAGCGCTCCGCGCCAATCCGCCGTCGTCCGCCGCTTCAGCACCTCGGCCACGTCGATCTTCTCTTCGCCGGGCACGCGGATGCGCTTGAACGTCATCTCGGGCGCCGACAGTGGCTTGGTGGCGTCAATGCCCATCTTGGCGCCGACGCCGTCACGGGTGGACGGGTCGAGCTTGGAATTCTGACTTTCCCCGACGATCAAAAGGTCGCGGTCGGCCTGAAAGCGTGTCGCCATCGCCCATTCCACCTCGGTCGGGTTGTGGATGTCCACATCGTCATCCACCACGACCACCTGCTTGAGGTCGAACGATCCGGCGAACGCTCCCATCATGATGTTTTTGGCTTCGCCGTCCTGGCGCTTCTTGATCTTCACGAACAGGTGGTAGCGCATCACCCCGCCTGGGGAGAGGTGAACATCCAGGACATTCGGGAAGTTGCGCCGAAGGTGCGCAAGCAGCGTCGCCTCTTTCGGGATCGCACCGAGCAGAAGGTGCTCGAGCCCTCCGCCGACAATGGTGTGGAAGATCGCATCCTTGCGATGGGTGACGGCGGTCACCTCCATGACGTGACGCTTGGCGCGCGGACCGTAGTACTGCGGAAACTCGCCGAACGGCCCTTCAAGCTCCCGCACATTGGGAAGGAAGCGGCCTTCGATCACGATCTCAGCCTCGGCGGGCACGCGGATTTCGCTGTTCAGGCATTTCACCACCGGCAGCGGACGACGCTGCAGCGCGCCCGCAATCTCCAGTTCGTCCTGGTCCATCGGCACGATGGCCTGCGAGGCGAGCAGCGTCAGCGGGTCGATGCCGACCACGATCGCCGCGTCGAGCGGCTGCCCCGCCTCCTCCGCCATCTGGACGAACGCATGAGTGTGACGCGGCAAGAGCAGCACGCCGAGCCGGTCCGGCCCGTTCACCTGGCAGCGGTGGATGGTGACGTTCTGTTTTCCGGTGCGCGGGTTGCGGGTAATCATCAGCCCGGCGCTGATATAGGGACCGCCGTCGTGCTCGTTATGGGTCGGCAGCGGCAGTTGCTTGAGAAGGTCCACCTCCCGATGGACCACCTCCTGGACCGGAGCGAGCGTCGTCTCCCGGCACGGCAGCGGTTCGAGCGCCGCTTCCTGGAAGCGCGCCAGCATCTCGTCCGGCTCGACGCCCATCGCCTCGGCCATCCAGCCGCGATCCGACACCAGACCCGACACCACCGGAATGGCATGACCGCCCGGCCGGGGAAACAGCGTGGCCCGCTGCCCGTCGAGCCGCTTGGCATAGGCCGCGAGGTCGAATTTCAAGGCGATATCGGGCGGCAGAACCGCCAATCGACCCTGTTTTGCAAGGTGATCGAGCCAGTCCCGCAGGGCGAGGATCGGCTGCGGCGCATTGCTCCCGTGGGCCTCATCCGGTTGTGTAGGATCGTCGTGTCGTGGCATGTCGTTCCTGGGCATATCGTGTCTGGGTCCGGCACGTAGATGTATCACCCCGGGCCGGCACCGAACACTGCTCAGCGCAATTGAGCCGACCCATGACTGCAAACCGACGAATCCTCGATCTCGGCACCAGCTTCCTTGCCAGCGTGTCGCGCGATCCGAACGCGCTCGCCATCGTCGATGGCGATGTGCACTTGACCTATTCCCAATGGTACCGGCAGATTTCGGCGCTTGTCGCCGCATTCGACCGCCTCGGCCTCAAACCGGGCGACCATTTGGCCACGCTTCTGCAGAACAACTGGCAGGCAGCGACGGTGCACTGGGCTTGCCAGTTCGCCGGCGTGATCGTCACACCGCTCAACTGGCGCTCGACTGCCGAAGAATTGGATTATTGCCTCGACAACGCCGAAGCCAAGGCGCTCTTTTATGAAGGCGTGTTGGCAGAAGCCGTGCAAGCATCCGCCGAGGCCGGCAAGCGCCATCGCATCGGTGCCGGCGGTGCGGGCACGCCGGCCGATCTGACGTTCGAGGCATTCGCCGCTGCCAGCGCGCCGGATGCGCAGCCTCGCGTCGATGCCGAAGCCTGGTCGGTGATGCTCTACACCTCAGGCACCACGGCAAAGCCCAAGGGCGTGCCGCGGCGCCAGCGCGCCGAGCGCGCGTCTGCGCTTGCCCACGTGGCGCAGAACCTCTATCGCAACGGCGAGCGCACGCTCGGTGTCATGCCGCTCTATCACACGATGGGCGTGCGTTCGCTGCTCGCCATGTCGCTGATCGGTGGCGTTTTCGTCTGCCTGCCGCGCTTTGACGTGGTGCGCGCTTTGGAATTGATGGAAGCGGAAAAAATCACCAATCTCTATCTGGTGCCGACGCTCTATCACGACGTGGTGCATCACCCACGCTTCAAGCAGACCGACGTATCCTCCGTGCGCAAGCTCGGCTTTGCCGGCGCGCCGATGACCGATGCGCTGCTCAAAGAATTGCAGGCGGCATTCAAGCCGGAATTGTTCGTCAATCACTACGGTTCATCGGAAATCTACACCTTCACCATCGACCAGAACGCGCCCAACAAACCGGGCTCCGCCGGCCGCGCCGGTATCAATCAGATGGTGCGCGTCGTCCGGCTTGGCGCGAATTCACCCGATGAAATCGCCAAGCCCGACGAGGAAGGCGAGGTCATCGCGCTGCTGCAGGGCGATGAATCCTTCGAGGGCTATTGGCGGCGGCCGGAAGCCGACGTCAAGGCGATCCGCGACGGTTGGTACTTCACCGGCGACACCGGCTATTTCGATGCCGACGGCGACCTGTTTGTCACCGGCCGCGTCGACGACATGATCATCACCGGCGGCGAGAACGTCTCCCCAGTCGAGATCGAGAGCTGCCTGTCTCTGCATGAGGCGGTGTCCGAGGTGGCCGTGGTCGGCCTGCCGGACGAACGCTGGGGCCGCGTCGTCACGGCCTTCATCAAGCGCACCGCCGCCGTCGAAACCACCACGCTCGACGAGCATTGCCGCACGTCCGGCCTTGCCGGGTTCAAGCGCCCGCGCCGCTACGTGTTTGTCGACGCCATCCCGAAATCGCCGGTCGGCAAGTTGCTTCGACGCAAGCTGGTTGCCGGCGAATACCAGCCGGAACGTCAATCGCCGCCGTAGGATCGTATCGCACGATGACAGACTTGCCGGCCCTCTTGCCCGGCATCATGCCCGATCCAATGTCCGGAGCCTCCGGACGACGCCGAGCAGGCTATGCTGACAACGGCAAACAGGCTCGGTGGCCACTGCTACAGCCACCTGCGGCAATCGGACGACTTCCGCGAGGGCGTCGAACCATTTCATGCTAAGCGGTTGGCTCAATTCAGAGGGACTTGAAGAAGCGCAACAGAAGTAAAACGGGGAACCTGATTATGAAGAACATAACGCGACGCGCCATCTTCGGCGTGGCACTGGGGGTTGCATCGATTTCCGGGTTTGGTACGGCCGACGCGCAAAACTATCCGACCAAACCGATCACCGTCATCATTCCTTTCGCCGGCGGCAGTGCCAGCGACGTCGTCAGCCGCATCATGCTCGACAAAATGTCGAAGTCGATGGGGCAACCGATCATCATCGAAAACCGCCCGGGTGCCGGCGGCAACACCGGAACTGCGCTCGCGGCCCGTGCCGCACCGGATGGCTATACCCTGGTCGGCGGTGGCTCAGGCCCGGTCGCGGCCAACATGACGCTCTACAAGAACCTTGGCTACAATCCCGAAAAAGAATTCGACATGATCTCGCCGTTCGCGGGATTCACAATGGTTGTGGTCGTCACCAACAAGCTGCCGATCCACTCCCTCAAGGAATTGGTCAGCTATGCCAAAGCCCATCCGGGCCAGCTTAACTACGGCTCAGTCGGCATCGGCAGCTCACAGCATCTCGCCGGCGAGTACTTCAGCCAGGTGACCGGCGTAAAGATCACCCACGTGCCTTATCGCAACATTGCCCAGTACGGCCCCGACCTGATCTCAGGCACGGTGCAACTCGGCTTCCAGTGGTATCCGAACGTGGCCGGCCCGCTGCAGGCAAAAGGCGCCACCGCGCTCGCGGTCGCCGGCGACAAGCGGCTGGCTGTGCTGCCGGACACGCCGACCACGACCGAAGCTGGCCTGCCCGAATACAAGGTCAACGGCTGGTTCGCGCTGCTCGCGCCGCACGGAACGCCGAAGCCGATCCTGGAGCGGCTCAACAAGGAGCTGGCCGCCGCGCTGAAGGACCCGAAGGTCCGTGAGGCTTTCGCCAAGCAAGGCGCCGAAACGATTGCTCTTCCGTTCGACCAGGTGAAGAAATTCCACCACGACGAAATCATCAAATATCACGACATCATCACCAAGGCCGGCATCAAGCAGATCCAATAGACCGGCCGACTGCCCTTAAGCGCAGGGCCCGATCCCATCGCGTCGGATCGGGCCCTCGTTTTTTGTCCGGTTTGGCGTGATTGCCCCAACCGGATCGTTTCAGACCGACGCCCGCTTCTCGGGATCGCGCCGCGAGGCCCAGCCGCCGGCACAAGCCAGGATGCGTCTGTCTCCGGCGGCCCGGTGGTGGACCACCGCTGCGCAAAATGCATGGACTTTCGGGTGAAAGTCCGGGCGTTTCGTGCTAACAGCCACCCATCGCAAGACCCTTGGGGTCCGATCCAACTGCGTTGAATCGACCCCGGTGTCATCCCCCGATCGGGCATGGCTTTTTCCGAAAATCGGTTCGCGCTTTTCGGGTCGTGCTCCGACAAGTGAAGGTTGAGATTGGAAGCGTGAAGACGGCTGCAAAACCCTCGTTTGAATAAACCAGTTCCGACCTTCGGAGAGAACCCGAACGGGCCCGCCCCAGGTCGAAAGTCCATGCACGGTGCCCGCGGCGAATGAAAGACAAAGGCACCTAAGAACACCAACCGGGAATCGTGAAATGAAGACTGTCATACAAAGCATCGTATTCGGCGCGGCTTTGGGTTTTGCATCCATCGCAGGGCCCGGCGCAGCCAGCGCGCAGGCCTATCCGACCAAGCCGATCAGCGTCATCATCCCGTTTGCCGGCGGCAGCGCCAGCGACGTGATCAGCCGAATCGTGCTCCAAAAGATGTCGAAGGCCCTCGGACAACCGATCATCATCGAAAACCGGCCGGGCGCGGGCGGCAACACCGGGACGGCCATCGCCGCCAAGGCGGCGCCGGACGGCTACACCTTGGTCGGTGGCGGCTCAGGACCTGTCGGGGCCAACGCCGTGCTCTACAAGAATCTCGGCTACGACCCCGAGAAAGACCTCGACATGATCTCGCCGTTCGCGGGCTTCACCATCATCGTGGCCGCCAGCAGCAAGCTGCCGGTGCATTCGCTGAAGGAGTTGATCGCCTACGCCAAGGCTCATCCCGGCCAGCTCAACTATGGATCGGTCGGCATCGGCAGCAATCAGCATCTCGCCGGTGAATATTTCAGCCAGATCACCGGCGTGAAGATCACCCACGTGTCCTATCGCAACATCGCCCAGTACGGACCCGACCTGATGGCGGGCACGGTGCAACTCGGCTTCCAATGGTATCCGAACATTGCCGGTCCGCTGCAGGCCAAAGGCGCCGTGGCGCTGGCGGTCGCCGGTGACCAGCGGCTCGCCGCGATCCCGGACGCGCCGACCACGACCGAAGCGGGTCTGCCTGAATACAAGACCAACGGCTGGTTCGCACTGCTCGCGCCGCACGGAACGCCGAAGCCGATCATGGAGCGGCTCAACAAGGAGCTCCTTGCCGCACTCAAGGATCCCGCGGTGGTGGATGCCTTCGCCAAGCAAGGCGCCGTGCCGATCGGCCTGCCGCTCGATCAGGTGAAGAAGTTCCACCACGACGAGATCGAACGGTATCGCGACATCATCACCAAAGCCGGCATCAAGCAGATCCAATAGGCCGGCCATTGAACAACGAGCGCATTCTCATCGC
Source organism: Hyphomicrobiales bacterium (assembly GCA_017304505.1). Taxonomy (GTDB): domain Bacteria; phylum Pseudomonadota; class Alphaproteobacteria; order Rhizobiales; family Xanthobacteraceae; genus Z2-YC6860. The sequence goes on from JAFKKQ010000090.1 coordinate 6,406, forward strand.
AGGCGCGGGCCCGGTCGGGCTCGTGGCTGCGGCCCATCTGGCACACGGCGGCGTGCCGGTGACGGTGTTCGAGCAAGGGTCGGGGCTCAGCGAGGAATCGCGCGCCTCGACCTTCCATCCACCGACGCTCGACATGCTGGACGCGCTCGGCGCCGCCGAGCCCCTGCTGGCGCAGGGGCTCAAGGCACCCGCGTTCCAGTATCGCTCGAAGAAGCATGGCCTGCTGGCGGAGTTCGATTTCAGCGCCATTGCCGACGCCACGCAGCACCCTTACCGCGTGCAGTGCGAGCAATCCAAGCTGACGCGCATCCTGTACGATCGGATGCGTGGACATCCCAATTTCGATCTGCAATTCGACAGTGCCGTTGCCGGTGTGGAGCAGACCGCATCCGGCGTCGCGGTCACGGTCGAGCGCAACGGCCACACCGAGCGCCACGCCGGCCGCTACCTGATCGGCGCCGATGGCGCGAGCAGCACCGTGCGACGCTCGCTCGGCATCGAGTTCGAAGGCTTCACCTGGCCCGACCGGCTGCTGGTGGTGTCGACGCCGTTCGACTTCCACAGCGTTATTCCAGGGCTCACCGCGGTGAACTATGTCGCCGACCCGGAGCGCTGGTACTTCCTGCTGCAAATCCCCGGCTTGTGGCGCGTGATGTTCCTGGTCAACGAGGATGCCAGCGACGAGCGCATCCAGACCCGCGAATTCGCGCAGTCGCTGATGGCCGGCGTCGTGCCCGGCATCTCGAATTACGACATCGACCACATCACACTCTACAAGGTGCATCAGCGCGTGGCGAAGACATTCAAGCTCGGCCGCGCGTTCCTCGCAGGCGACGCCGCACACATCAACAATCCGCTTGGCGGCATGGGCATGAACGGCGGCATCCACGACGCCGTCAATCTCGCCTCGCGGCTGGTCTCGGTGTGGCGTGGCGACGCCCCCGAAAGCGAGCTTGACCGCTTCGACAAGCAGCGGCGGCTGGTGACGCTCGAGTACATCCAGAAGTCCACGATTACCTGATGCGGGTGTCGATGATCGCAAGCCTCGCCCGCGCCGAGGAGCTGGGGTAGCCGGACTGCTGAGCCCCTGCCCTGCAGGGGGCGAAAAGCGCGCGCTTGTGCGGACTGGCAAGCCGTCGCTCGCTTGTCCGCCCACCGCTGCTGCGCTACGCTTGCGGCATGGCTCAGGATTTCTCACGCTTCTTCAAACCCGGCCGCGTGCATCGGCAGATCTACACCGATCCTGCCATCTTCGAAGTGGAGATGCGGCACATCTTCGGCGCCGCCTGGGTCTATGTCGGGCACGAAAGCCAGGTCAAAAACCCCGGCGACTATTTCGCGACGTATCTCGGACGCAAGCCGGTCGTGATGGTACGCGACGCCGCCGGCAAGCTGCACGTCATCCACAATCAGTGCGCCCATCGCGGTGCGATGGTGGTGGCGACCGACAAGGGCTCGGCGGATGAGTTCACCTGCTGCTATCACGGCTGGACGTATCATCTGGACGGCCGCCTGAAAGCGGTTCCGCTCAACCACGGCTATCCCGGCGATTTCAATCTGAACAATCCCGCGGTCGCGATGACCGCCGTGCCGCGCGTCAGAAGCTATCGCGGCTTCGTGTTCGCGAGCGAAGCGGCAGACGGCCCGAGCCTCGAGGAATCGCTCGGCCACATGGCCACGTCGCTCGACGACATGGTCGACCGCGCGCCGGACGGCGAGATTGAGGCAGCCGGCGGTGTGTTCCGGCACGCTTACGACGCCAACTGGAAAATCTACTTTGAGAACCTGTGCGACGCCGCACATCCGCTGTTCACCCATCGCTCCTCGATCGAAGCGGCGCAGCAGCAATCGGACGCCGTGCATTCCGACGGCTTCGGCGAGATCGCGATCCGCCAGATGCGCCAGAACGGCGCGCCCTACAGCTTCTGGGAGTCGCAGGTCGGCATCTGGACCTATCCCAACGGGCACTCCTACCTCGGCGACTACCACGACGATTCCAAGCTCGTCGCCGCGATGAAGGACCCGGTATTCCGCGAATATATCGCCGCACTGGAGAAGAAGAAGGGCAAGGCCGAGACGAAGCGCATCCTCGAGGTGCGGCGCTGGAACTCCAACATCTACCCGAACGTCTCGCTGATGAGCCAGTTCCAGCAGCTTCGCGTCGTGCAGCCCATTTCGGTGAACCGCACCGTGGTGCACACCTATAACTTCCGCCTCAAGGGCGCGCCCGAGCAGATGTTCCGCAACACCATCGCATTCGCCAACATCGTCAACGGCACCGGCTCGCTGGTGCTCACCGACGATCTTGAAATCTACAATCGCATCGACCTCGGCCTGTCCAGCGAAGGCACGGAATGGCTGCAGATCGGTCGCGGCTATCAGAGCGACCAGCCTGACCGCTACGACGGCCGGCGCGGCGTCAACTCCACCAGCGAAGTCTATATCCGCAACATGCTCGAAGCGTGGCTGTGCTACATGAACGGCAACCATCCCGAGCCGGCGCGCGCGGCATCATAACGACAAG
>JAFKKQ010000091.1 GCA_017304505.1 Hyphomicrobiales bacterium
GACCGGCAGGGGCGGCGGATCGACATCGTCGAATTCCACCCGGCCTACCATGCGCTGATGCGCCGCTCGGTGGCGAGCGGCCTGCATTCCTCCATTTGGGAAACCCACGAGTCGGAGGTCGGCCGCCGCCATCAGGCGCGGGCGGCGCGCTTCTACCTGACGGCGGAGCTTGAATGCGGGCATCTGTGCCCGCTCACCATGACGAACGCCTCGCTGGCCGCCCTGATGGCGAGCCCAAAACTCTTCCGCGAATGGGCACCGCGCGTGACGACGCGCAAATACGACCAGTCCCAGAAGCCGCCCGTCGAGAAGACCGGCCTGACGATCGGCATGGGCATGACGGAGAAGCAGGGCGGCACCGACGTGCGCGCCAACACCACGCGCGCTGAGCGCGATGGCGAGGCTTATCGCATCACCGGGCACAAGTGGTTCATGTCGGCGCCGATGAGCGATGCCTTCCTGGTGCTGGCGCAGGCGCCGGATGGGCTGACATGCTTTTTCATGCCGCGCTTCCGGCCGGACGGCAGCGTCAATGCGCTGCATTTCCAGCGGCTGAAGGACAAGCTCGGCAACCGTTCCAACGCTTCGTCGGAGGTGGAATTTGAAGACGCCTATGCGCGGCGCGTCGGCGGCGAGGGCGAAGGCATCCGCACCATCCTGGCGATGGTGCAACTGACGCGCCTCGATTGCGCCATCGCGTCGGCGGGCATGATGCGGGCGGCTCTCGCGCGGGCGCTGCATCACACGCGCCACCGCGCGGTGTTCGGCAAGCCTCTCGCAGCACAGCCGATGATGCGCGCGGTCCTCGCGGATATGGCGCTCGAGGTGGAAGGCGCGCTGGCCCTGGTGATGCGGCTTTGCCGGTCGTTCGATCTTGCTGCGGTCGAGCCCGCGGAGGCGGCACGGGCGCGGCTGCTCACGCCGGCGGTGAAGTATCTCGTCTGCAAGGCCGCGCCGGCGCTGACCTACGAGGCGATGGAATGCCTCGGCGGCAACGGTTACGTCGAGGAGGACGTGCTGCCGCGGCTCTATCGCGAAGCGCCGGTCAACGCCATCTGGGAGGGTTCGGGCAACGTCATGTGCCTTGACGTGCTGCGCGCATTTTCGCGCGATGCGCATGCGGCGCGCGCGACGCTCGACGATCTCGCGCGCGAAACGAAGGCGCTTCCCGGCGCTGCCGATGCGGTGAGTTTTATCGGCCGGACTCTTGCCGGCGCATCGGCGGAATCGAATGCGCGAGCGGTCATCGAACGGCTCGCGCAACTGGCCGCCGCTGCCGCATTGCATGCCGGCGCGCCGGCAAAGATCGCGGAACTGTTCGCGCGCACGCGCCTCGCCGGGCACCGAGGCGCGAATTATGGCACCGCCTTGCTCAGCGAGGCCGAAACCGCGTCGCTGCTGGCGCGTGCGCTGCCCGAAATGTGAGGGCTTCCGTCTCACATCTTTGTGTTCCGATTTCTTCCCGCCGAACGGCTTCTCCTTCGCAGTCGCGGAACGCCGCTCCCACCGAGGCGTTGTCCGGTTGATCCCGCCCATTATGGCGGACGGGAGGGCGGGTCGACGCCCCGTGGAAAGAAAGTCAACTCGACATCAAACTCAGGAGACTGCCAATGAAAGCGTTTGTGAAACCCGCGATCGTTCTGGGGATGGCCGGCGCGATGGCGCTTGGCTCAATGACAGCATCGCAAGCCCGGGTCCGGCCTTGGGCGGCGGGTGCCGCGGGGTTTGCCGCCGGCGCTGTGATCGGCGCGGCCGCGGCCAATTCGGCCTATTACGGACCGCGTTATTACACTCCGGGCTACGCGGCGTATGGCTACGCTCCGGGTTATGATTCCTATGGCTATCAGCCGGGCTATAACTCCTATTCATACGGGCCGAGCTATGAATACAACGACGTTGGAGTCAGCCGTCCGCGCTGGGAAGAACGCCGGTTGAAGGGCATCGACTGACGCGCGCAACGCCCGTCTAAGAACGAAGTCCGAAGAGCCGGCGCAAGCCGGCTCTTTCGGCGTCAGGTCCGGGCGAGGCGGTCGAGCGCGCCTTGCAGGATGAAGATGGCGGCGTGCTGGTCGATCACGGCCGCGCGCTTCTTGCGGCTGACATCGGCCGAAACCAATTCGCGCTCGACGGCGGCGGTCGAAAGCCGTTCATCCCACAATGCGATCGGCAGTTCGGTCAGCTTTGCCAGATTGCGTGCGAACGCCCGCACCGACTGCGCGCGCGGCCCTTCGCTTCCGTCCATGTTCAGCGGCAGTCCAAGCACGAAGCCGGCGCAGCGACGCTCACCCGCCAAGCCCAGCAGGCGGGCGGCGTCGGCCGTGAAGGTTTTGCGCGCGATGGTTTCCACGCCGGTCGCGAGCCTGCGGTCGGCATCGGAGGTGGCGACGCCGATGGTCTTGGTGCCGATGTCCAGGCCGAGCAGTGCGCCGCGCGGCGGCAGCAGCGAAGCGGCGTCGGCGACGGTTACGATGGCGGCTGTCATTGTGCGGTTGTGCCGCGGATGGCGCGATGGCTCAAGTCCTGGCGGCTCAAGTCCTGGCGGCTCAAGTCCTGACCAGCCGGACGCGGGTGCCCCACGGATCCGTGGTTTCGAGTCCGGTTGCCGTGGGATGGCGCTCGGCGTTCGCGTCGGACAGGCGCGCGGCGGTGACGTCGAACGCGGCCGCGTCTGCGGCTTCGATGGAAAACCAGGCCAGCCCGGCGCGATCGTCCTCGCGCCGTTCGGCCCCATCGCTATGCCAGACGTTGGCGCCGACGTGGTGATGGTAATGGCCTGATGACATGAAGGTCGCGCCGCCGCGCCGCCGCGTGAGATCGAGGCCGAGCGCACCGCGATAGAACCGCTCCGCACTGTCGAGGTCACCCACACGCAGATGCACGTGTCCGATGCGAAGGCCCTCCGGCGCAGCGGGATACGTCGCGGTGGCGGGATCGACCTCGCGCAGGATCGCTTCGATATCGAGCGGCTTGGTCGGCATCGTGACCAGGCCGTTTTCCCAATTCCAGCGTTCCCGCGGCCGGTCGTTATAGACCTCGATGCCATTGCCCTCCGGATCGTCCAGATAAAAGGCTTCGCTGACGCCATGATCCGACGCCCCAGTGATCGGTACGCGGCTTCGGGCGATGTGCAGGATCCAGCGGGCATGGTCGGCCCGTGTCGGCATCAGGAATGCGGTGTGGTAGAGGCCCGCCGTCGCCGGATCGTCGGGCTTGGCGTCGGGCCGGTGCTCGATCTCGAGCAGCGTTACGCCGCCCGCGCCCAGCCGGGCGAAACGGTCGGTGCGCTCCAACACCGACAGCCCCAGCAGGTCGCGATAGAAGGCTGACAGCCGGTCGAGGTCGCGGGCGACCAGCCCAACGGCACCGATATGCAGCGGCGTATGGCTCGCGAACGTGGGTTCGCTCACGAAAGAGGGCGCGGCGGATTGGTTGGAAGCGTCCATCGGACCTATATCAGCCTCGGCCGTGACCGATTCAATGGGTTCCGAGCAGCCGGAGGGACGAGCGCCGGTGACGAAGGCACTGTTTTTGGGCGTTTTTCGACCAGTTGCCGGACGATTCCGCGGTCTGCTATACGCGGGGCGAACGCGCCGCCCGCGCCGTCGCAGCCCGGTTTGAGAGACCTCCGATGTCCGTTGACGCCACCACCGTCCGCCGTATCGCGCATCTGGCGCGGATCGCGGTTGCCGACGACGAGGTTGAGCATCTGCGCGGCGAGATCAACGCCATCCTGGCATTCGTCGAGCAGCTTTCGGAAGTCGATGTCTCCCATGTGGAGCCGATGACATCGGTGATGCCGATGGAGATGAAGAAGCGAGCCGACGTGGTGACGGATGGCGGCGACGCCGAGGCCGTGCTGCGCAACGCGCCGGTGACCGAACGCAATTACTTTCTGGTGCCGAAAGTGGTGGAATGACGATCGGCAACGAGATGCTGTCGCCGCCGGCCCGAATGATGGCCGGCAGCCGAAACGAGTGGACGTCCGATGTGCATGGCCTGTGAAGAGATGCAGCTCTTTTACGCCTACCTCGACGAGATCGAGGAGGAGAAGCGTAAGGCGCAGCCGTGGCTGTGTGAGGTGACGGTGATCCCGCAGGGCGAAGATACAGCCGCTGCGCAGCCCGCCGTTCAAGCCGCGCCGGCTGTTGGAGCCAAGGCCGGATTTGTCTGCGACGATCCGGAATGAAATGAGCGAGCTTGCGAAGCTCACCATCGCGGCCGCGCGCGACGGACTGAAGCAGAAAACATTCTCGGCTGTCGAGCTTGCCGATGCGCATTGCGCCGCGATGGAGAAAGCGCGCGCACTCAACGCCTACGTATTGGAAACGCCGGAGCGTGCGCGCATCATGGCGAAAGCCTCGGACGCCCGCATCGCCAAAGGCGAGGCGGGGCCGCTTGAAGGCATTCCGCTGGCCATCAAGGACTTGTTCTGCACGCAGGGTGTCCGCACGACCGCCTGCTCGCACATCCTCGACAACTTCGTGCCGACCTACGAGTCGACGGTGAGCGGCCAGCTCTGGCGCGACGGCGCCGTGCTGCTCGGCAAAACCAACAACGACGAGTTCGCGATGGGTTCGTCGAACGAAACCTCGTTCATGGGCGCGGTGACGTCGCCCTGGCGACGCAAGGGCTCGAATACGCCGCTGGTCCCCGGTGGCTCGTCGGGCGGATCGGCGGCGGCAGTGGCCGCGCATCTCGCGCTCGGCGCGACCGGGACCGACACCGGCGGCTCGATCCGTCAGCCGGCGGCGTTTACCGGCATCGTGGGCCTCAAACCGACCTATGGCCGCTGCTCGCGATGGGGCGTCGTGGCGTTTGCATCCTCGCTCGATCAGGCGGGGCCGTTCGCGCGCACTGTGCGCGACACCGCCATCATGCTGCGTTCGATGGCGGGATACGATCCCAAGGACACCACATCGGTGGACGTCCCGGTGCCGGATTATGAAGCCGCTGTCGGCCAGTCGGTGAAGGGACGCCGCATCGGCATCCCGAAGGAGTACCGCATCGACGGCATGCCCGAGGAAATCGAGCGGCTCTGGCAGCAAGGCCGCGAGTGGCTCGAGGCGGCCGGCGCCGAACTGGTCGAAGTGTCGCTGCCGCACACAAAGTATGCGCTGCCAGCCTATTACATCGTGGCTCCGGCAGAGGCCTCGTCCAACCTCGCGCGCTACGACGGCGTGCGCTACGGGCTGCGCGTGCCTGGCCGCGATATTATAGGCATGTACGAAGGCACGCGCGCCGAAGGTTTCGGCAAGGAGGTGCGCCGGCGCATCATGATCGGCACTTACGTGCTGTCGGCCGGTTACTACGACGCCTACTACTTGCAGGCGCAAAAGGTGCGTACGCTCATCAAACAGGATTTCGAGGCCTGCTTCGCGCAAGGGATCGACGCGATGCTGACGCCCGCGACCCCGTCGGCTGCCTTCGGTGTCGGCGAGAAGGGCGGGGCCGATCCGATCGAGATGTATCTCAACGACGTGTTCACGGTGACCGTCAACATGGCCGGCCTGCCGGGGATCGCGGTGCCGGCCGGACTCGATGGACAGGGCCTGCCGCTCGGTCTGCAATTGATCGGCCGGCCGTTCGATGAGGAGACCCTGTTCTCGCTTGGCCAGGTGATCGAAGACGCGGCGGGACGGTTCACGCCGGAGCGGTGGTGGGCGTGACAATGGGAACCCGAAAGACCGGGGCCCGCGTATCGCGCCGGATACTGAACGACGTGTGACCGTTTTAACTGTCTGTCCTGGCAGCAGTTTCCACAGGACCCGACAATTGTCTCAAATTGAGCCGTAAACCATTATTGGTTAATTAAAATTAACTTGTTGCGCGGCGTTGCAGCCCCGCTGATAAGGTCGCGTGTCTGGGTCGGACGACCTTCAAGTGGCCCGTTCGTGGGCCTTCGAGGTTGCCTCGTCATGCGGCGTATCGCGTTTCTGCGGACCGTTGTGCCCGCGGCCGCTGTTGCGGTCTGGCTTGCGGGCTGCAGCTCGGTGAAGGTCAACGAGCCGGTCAATCAGCCCATTTCCGGCCGGGCGGCAGACGTATTGTCGGCAGGGCTGCATTCACAGGACAGCGGCGAGGACGTCGCGGTTGGTTTGGCCTTTTCCGGCGGCGGCACGCGCGCGGCCGCCTTTGCCTTCGGTGTACTGACCGAGATTGATCGCACCACCGTGAACACCCGCAAGGGTCAGCAGTCGCTGCTCGACCGCGTGTCGTTTGTGTCGGGGGTGTCCGGCGGGTCGGTTGCGGCCGCGTATTTCGGCTTGAAGAAACGTGCCGCCTTGGCCGACTTCCGTGAGAAATTCCTCATCCGTGACGCGGAGGAAGGACTCTCGACCTCGATCGATCCGGTCAATCTGGTCAAGGCGTTTGGTGGAGGCGGCGTCAATAGTCCGATGACCTTGGCGCGCTGGCTCGATGCGAACCTGTTTCACGGCGCGACCTTCGCCGATTTGCGCAAGACACGGGGCCCGTTGATCTGGATCAACGCATCCGACATTTACAACCGCACGCCATTCATCTTCGGCGAGACGGCGTTCGTCTCGCTCTGCAGCGACCTGAGGTCATATCCGATTGCCGACGCTGTTGCGGCATCGGCGGCCGTGCCGATCGTCTTTACTCCGATGGTGATCAAGGCGTTCCCGAGGCACTGCACAGATCAACCGCCGGACTGGCTGCTCAGGGCTCGCGCCAACCCCAACACGCCGCCGTTGTTGAAGTCTTACGCGGAGGGTCTCTACAGCTACTTCGATGGCACGGCCAAGTACGTCAAGCTGCTCGACGGCGGGCTGGTCGACAACTACGGGCTATCCGGCTTCACCATCGCACGGCTTTCAGCCGTTAAGCCTTATGAGCCGCTCACGCCCGAGCAGGCGGTACAGATGCGCCGCGCGATCATGATCCTGGTCGATGCCGGTCTCGCGCCGTCGGGCAACTGGGTGCAGACCCTCGATGGGCCGAGCGGCGCGGAACTGGTGATGGCGGCCGCCGATACCGCGGTGCAGGCCAGCGTGCGTGCCAGCTTCACCGCGTTTCAAGGCGTTATCACGGACTGGCAGCGTCAACTCATTGCCTGGCGTTGCGGGCTCTCGGCCGCCGAGCGGCGCCAGTATCACGCCCCGCCGAACTGGAATTGCCGGGATCTGAGGCTCTATGTCGACCGGATCGCCTTCGATCAGCTCGGACCGGCCCGCGCCAAGGTTCTCAACGCGATCGACACGCGGTTCAAGCTGCCGACCGAGCAGGTCGACGAACTGATCGCAGCGGGCCGCGACGCGCTGCTGGTCAATCCGGCGTTCCACAGTTTCCTTGAAGGCGCCGGCGGGCGGGTGCGCCCCGATCTCAACCGGCAGCCACCGCGCGTG
>JAFKKQ010000092.1 GCA_017304505.1 Hyphomicrobiales bacterium
TGTGCCGCTCGATCATGGCGATAAACGGCATGAACAGCGAGCGGTTGAGCCCATCCTTGTAAAGCTCGGAGGGCGCCACGTTCGATGTCGCCACCACCACCACATCCAACTCGAACAGCCGCGCGAACAGCCGACCGAGGATCATGGCGTCGGCGATGTCGGTGACGTGGAATTCGTCGAAGCACAGCAGCCAGCTTTCTTCCGCGATCTCCCCCGCCGCAAGCCGGATGGCGTCCTCGCCGACGATCGTGCCGTCCTTCAGCTTCTGGCGGAACACCCGGACGCGCTCATGCACATCCGCCATGAACTCGTGGAAGTGAGCACGGCGCTTGCGGACAACGGGACTTGCCTCGAAGAACAAGTCCATCAGCATCGTCTTGCCGCGACCGACTTCGCCATAAACGTAGAGGCCCTTGATCGGCTCACGTCCGTTACGGCCGAACAGCCAGCCGGCCGGCCGCGACCGCCGTGCCGTGCGGTGCGCAGCAATGCGCTGTTCCAAGGCGGTCAGTTCGCCGAGCAATTGCTCCTGTGCCGGATCGCGCTCGAGCTTCCTGGCGGCGACCAGAGCTTCATACAATTCGTGGGCTGACATGAACGGATCGGAACAGGCTGCAGGGAGGTGCCGGAGACGGCCACCGATAGAGCCTGGGGCGGCAGGGAGCAAGGACCCAAACCCGTGGACAGCGGGCCCGCCCGCAACCGGCAGAAATCGAAAATATCTCGCTTTTACAATATCTTACCGCGCAACATAAAATTCCAGCCGATCGTCTTGTCTATGTTGCATCGCAATATTAAATCCCAGTCGCTCCGGGACCCCACCCGGGCGAACGTTGTGGGTTGGAAACCTGTCCAGGGTCTTTGAGGCGCCCAACGTCGGGAGACCTGTATGCAAGACCCCCTCGCCGAGGGCTGCGTCATCCGCAAACTGTGGATCGGCGAAGCCGCCCGCTACCGCGATCATCTGCTGCGCCTGGACGCCGACAGCCGCCATAGCCGGTTCGGCGGCGGAGTGTCGGACGAGTTCATCCGCAACTACGTCGACACCACGTTCGGCTTGAGCGCCGCGGTCCACGGATTCTTTGCCGACGGCGTCTTGCGCGGCGCGGCCGAATTGCGGCCCCTCGGTCCGGCTTTCGGGGGCGACGCCGAGGTCGCGATCAGCATCGAGGCATCCTGGCAAAGCCACGGCATCGGATCGGCCCTGCTCGACCGCACGCTGTTGGCCGCGCGCAACCGCGGCATCCGCACGCTGCACATGGCCTGCCTCGCCAACAACCGCCGCATGCGGGACTTGGCGCGAAAATTCGCCGCCGAGCTGAGTTTCGATTTCGGCGGAGTGGTCGGCGAGGTCACGGCGGCGCAACCGACGCCGCTCTCGGTGCTTCGCGAGCTTGTGGCCGACAATCACGGTTTCGCCACGGCGGTGCTGGACGTGCAGTCTTGGCTCTGGAAGCCGTCGTCACGACCCCAAAGCCTGCGCTGACGAACGCCCTACGCCGCCAACGGATAGGCCGCCTCAACCACGTAGGGACCGCCGCCGACCGAGGCCCGCGCCGAGAACAACACGAAACGCGAAACCGAGAACGGCTCCGAGCGATACCAGCCGCGCGCCGACAGATAGTCCGCGACTTGCCAGCTCGACGAATCGCGCAGCCGTGCGAGCGTGACATGCGGGGTGTACTTGCGCCCTTCGGGCTCAAGTCCCACCCGCTGCATCAGGCGCTCGTGCTCGGCGTGAAGCTCCATGACCGACTGCGAGGGCGCGACGGAGGCCACCACCGCGCGGGGCTTGCGGCCGCCGAACGATGACAGGCCGTCCAACCGCAGTTCGAAATCCTTGCGCCGGACCTTGCCCAGAAGCCACGCAATCTCCTGGGCCAGATCGTCATCGACATCGCCGATGAAGCGCAACGTCAGGTGATAGTTTTCCGGATCGATCCAGCGCGCGCCCGGCAGGCCACCGCGCAGCAGCGAAAGCGATTCGCTCAACGAAACCGGTATTTCCAAACCTGTGAACAGCCGCGGCATTGCTCGACTCTCATGCTGAGGATCCGATCAATGGTGCGAATCAGATCCGTCGCCTGTCTTTTTGTCGGGGCATGGTCGTTTCCGAGATTCGATCCTCACATATCGGAATCACGCTTCAGCGAATCACGAACCCGACGCCTCCGCAATCCGGCAAGTATGGTGCTCCCCTGACAATAATGTGTCAGGCCCGGAAGTATCCGACTCGGCGCCCTCAGGGCTTCGGCTCTCGCTTGACCCTCACACGCGCAATCAGGTCCTCGACCTTCGGCAGGATGCGCTCGACGATCACGGCCACGCCCGCCTCGGTCGGATGCATGCCGTCGCTTTGATTGAGCTTCGAATCGGTGACGATGCCATCGAGGAAGAACGGATAGAAGATCAGCCCGTTTGCCGCAGCTAACTCCGGATAGATGGCATCGAACGCGCGCGCATAGTCCGCCCCGAGATTGGGCTGCGCCCGCATGCCGCACAACAGCACCTCGATGTGCCGCGCCTTCAGCCGGCGGACGATCTCCTCCAAGGCGTTGCGGGTGATCTTCGGGTCGATGCCGCGCAGCATATCGTTTGCGCCCAATTCGAGGATCACCGCGTCGGTCCCTTCAGGCACCGACCAGTCGAGCCGCGCAAGCCCGCCGGTGCTGGTGTCGCCCGACACCCCGGCGTTGGCGATCGCAACGGCAATCCCCCTGCCCTTCAGCGCCTTCTCGAGTTGCGACGGAAACGCAGCGCTTGCCGGAAGCTGGTAGCCCGCGGTGAGCGAATCGCCGAACGCAACGATCTTGATCGTGTGCTCGGCCGCCTGCGCCGGGCTTCCCAGCCAAGCGACCACCGGGAAAGCCAGCAAGATCATGACCAACGCCGCCGCCGCAAGCCGCTGGACGTCGGCCCGGCGCTTCCCATATGAGCGTGGCGCGACACAGCAAGGGTTGCCGGCAACACTCCTCATGAACGACATGTCACTTGCGGCAAGCCCAGCCATCGCGCTCTCCGGCGTCAATCTTTCGCTCGGCCGCGGCGCGGCCAGGGTTCATATCCTCAAGGATATCGACCTGGATATAGGACGTGGCGAGGCGGTCGGCCTGGTCGGTCCTTCCGGCTCCGGCAAGACGACCCTGCTGATGGTTCTCGCCGGCCTCGAGCAGGCCGACACCGGCTCCATCGTCGTGGCCGGCACCGACTTCCGTCAACTCGACGAAGACGCGCTGGCCCGCTTCCGCGGCCGCAACGTTGGCATCGTATTCCAGTCCTTCCATCTCATTCCAACGATGACGGCGCTGGAGAATGTCGCGGTGCCGCTCGAATTGGCGGGCGATGCTGCCGCCTTCTCCCGCGCAACCGAGGAATTGACCAAAGTCGGACTTGCCGGGCGGCTGCACCATTATCCGGCGCAACTGTCCGGCGGCGAGCAGCAGCGCGTCGCACTGGCGCGGGCGCTGGCGCCCAATCCGTCGATCCTGGTGGCCGACGAGCCGACCGGAAACCTCGACGAAGCCACCGGGCGCCAGATCATCGAACTGCTGTTCGCCGGTCACGTCGAGCGCGGCACCACGCTTATCCTCGTCACCCACGACAATGCCCTGGCGCAGCGCTGCGGCCGCGTCGTGCGCCTGCGCTCGGGCCGAATTGAGAGCACGGCGAGGACCGTGCCCGCATGAGTGTTGCCGCCGAGCGCGCAGCCCCACTGGCGTTTCGCCTGGCGCTGCGCGAGTTGCGCGCCGGTCTGCGCGGCTTCGGCATCTTCATCACCTGCATCGCGCTTGGCGTGATGGCGATCGCAGGCGTCGGCTCGTTCTCGCGCAGTCTCACCGACGGCCTTGCCCGCGAAGGCCGCGTCATTCTCGGCGGCGATGTCGGATTCTCGCTGACCCATCGTGAAGCCACCGCCGGCGAGCGCGACTTTCTCCAATCGCAAGGCCAGGTCTCGGCCACCGCCACCATGCGCGCGATGGCCAACACCGCCGACCGCCGGCCGACGCTGGTCGAACTGAAAGCGGTCGACGATGCCTATCCGCTCTATGGCGCGGTGACACTCACGCCGCACATGCCGCTCTCGCGCGCATTGGCGCGACGCGACGGCGCTTTCGGCGCCGCCGTCGACCAAACGCTGCTGGCCCGTCTCGATCTCAAGCCCGGTGCGCGGCTCACGATCGGTACGGCGACATTCGAAATCACCGCCGTCATCGCCAATGAGCCGGACAAGCTTGCCAACGGCATCGCCTTCGGTCCGCGCGTGATCGTCAGCGAGGAGGCGCTGCGCGCCACGGGCCTGCTGGTGCCCGGCAGCCTTGTGCGCTGGCACTATCGCCTGCGGCTCGCCGACAGCAGCGACGCGGCGGTTCACGCCGTGGCCGCCGCAGCCGCGACGCAACGGCCGGACGCCGGCTGGCAGATCCGAACCCGCGACAACGCCTCGCCGTCGCTCGAGCGCAACATCGAGCACTTCACCCAGTTCCTCACATTGGTCGGGCTGGCTGCCCTCCTGGTCGGCGGGGTCGGCGTCGCCAACGCCGTCAAGAGCCACATCGACCGGCGGCGCGACTCGATTGCAGCGCTCAAGGCGCTCGGCGCCACCGGCCGCCAGGTGTTCGCGATCTATCTGATCCAGGTGCTCCTGCTCTCCGCTGTCGGCTCGGCGATCGGCCTTGTTCTGGGCGCGGCCTTGCCGTTCGCCATCGCCGCGGCATTCGCAGCCATTCTGCCGCTGCCGATTGCGCCGGCGCTGCAACCGGCGGAACTGGCCCTCGCATTTGGCTATGGCCTGCTGACGGCGCTGGCCTTCGCGCTCTGGCCGCTCGGGCACGCGCATGACATCCCGGTCTCCGCGCTGTTCCGCGACGCGGTTGCCGTGGACGGCCGCTGGCCACGACGGCGCTATGTCGTGGTCGCCGCCATTGTGGTCGCGATACTGGCGGCCATCGCGGTTGCGATGTCCTACGACCGCCGGATCGCCGCAATCTTCGTGGCGGCGGCGGCCGCCGTGTTCGTGGCGCTGCAAATCGTCGCCATGCTGCTGATGGCCGGCGCGCGGCGGCTGCCGCATCCGCGCGCGACCGCGCTGCGGCTCGCCATCGCCAACATGCATCGGCCGGGCGCGCTGACGCCGACCATCGTGCTATCACTCGGCCTCGGGCTCGCGCTGCTCGTGACTGTGGTCCAGATCGACGGCAACCTGCGCCGGCAATTCACCTCGGCCCTACCCGACAAGGCGCCATCGTTCTATTTCATCGACCTGCAATCGGCCGACGCCAAACGATTCGACGCCTTCGTGCATCGGCAAGCGCCGGAGGCGACGCTCGAGCGCGTGCCGATGCTGCGCGGCCGGATCGTGTCTGCGGCCGGTATCAAGGCCGAAGACATCAAACCCGAACCCGACGCCGCCTGGGTGCTGCAGAGCGATCGCGGCATCACCTACGCAACCGAGGTGCCACGCGGCTCGCGCGTCATCGAAGGCCAATGGTGGGCTGCCGATTACCGCGGCCCGCCGCTGGTGTCGCTCGAAAGCAAGATCGCGCGCGGATTGCACCTCAAGGTCGGGGATTCCATCGTCGTCAACGTGCTCGGCCGCAACATCGAGGCGCGCATCGCCAACCTGCGCGCCGTGCACTGGGAGACGCTGGGGATCAACTTCGTGTTGGTATTCTCGCCGCATGCATTCGCCGGCGCGCCGCACACCGACATTGCCACACTGACCTATCCGGGCGGCGCCACCGCCGCACAGGAAACCGCTCGGGAGATCGCCCTGCTCAAAGCGGTCGGCGATGCGTTTCCCGCCGTCACCGCGGTGCGGGTCAAGGATGCCATCGAAGCGATCGGCGGTATCGTCCGCAACCTGGTGCTGGCGGTGCGTGGCGCCAGCATGGTGGCGCTGATCGCCGCGATGCTGGTGCTCGGCGGCGCGCTCGCGGCCGGTCACCGCGACCGGGTGTACGACGCCGTGGTGCTCAAGACACTCGGAGCGACGCGCACACGACTGATCGGCGCCTACGCCCTGGAATACCTACTGCTGGGGACCGCAACCGCGCTGTTCGGTGTCGCGGCCGGTTCGATCGCCGCGTGGCAGGTTGTCACACGGGTGATGAATCTTAGCTTCGTATGGCTGCCGGGACCCGCGATGGCTGCGGCATTTAGCGCCGTTCTTGTCACAGTAGCGCTGGGGCTGATCGGCACGTTTGCCGCGCTCGGTCATAAGCCCGCGACGGTGCTCAGGAATTTGTAGCTCTTGCGACAAACGGTCGCGTAAACGTTCAAAATTTCAGTGACTTAGCTGTGACACACGGGCTTGCGGACCGGCGTGATATACATAGCTGCATCCCGGCCGCGCGCTTTGAGTCCGTTCGGCGCGCCGGTATCACCGCATGAACGGGCGATGCAGTTCGACAACCATGGGGGTTTCGACGATGTCGGACTACGAACGCAACTCTGCCGCCACAGCACGGTTTGGTCCGGCGATCGGCCGCGCCGGTTCCGTCGCGGTGGACGAGGGCCTGCGCGCCTATATGTTGCGCATCTACAACTACATGGTGCTGGGCCTCGCCATCACCGGCTTGGCGGCGCTGGGCACCTACATGCTCGCGGTGACCACGGACCCAACTATCGCGGCGCTGAAGCTCCGCGACGGGCTGATGCTGACGGGCTTCGGCAAAGCCTTGTTCGTGAGCCCGCTGAAATGGGCGGTGATCTTCGCCCCGCTCGCGCTGGTGTTCGTCTTGAGTTTCGGCGTCGAGCGCATGCGTCCGGCAACCGCCCAGATCGTGTTCTGGATTTTCGCGGCGCTGATGGGCGTATCGCTCGCCTCGATCTTCATGGTGTTCACACACACCTCGATCGTGCGGGTGTTCTTCATCACGGCGGCCTCGTTCGGCGCGCTGAGCCTCTACGGCTACACGACGCAGCGCGATCTCAGCGGCATGGGCTCGTTCCTGCTGATGGGCCTGTTCGGCGTCATCCTGGCGAGCCTCGTCAACCTGTTCATGGCGAGTTCGGCGCTGCAGTTCGCCATCTCGGTCGTGGGCGTGCTGGTGTTCGCCGGCCTGACCGCCTGGGACACCCAGCGGCTCAAGAGCGAATACCTTTACGGCGCGATGGAGGGCGAAACGGCGGAGCGCACCGCGATCATCGGTGCGTTGTCGCCCTATCTCAACTTCGTC
>JAFKKQ010000093.1 GCA_017304505.1 Hyphomicrobiales bacterium
GTCGATGTGCCGGGCGAGATCAAAGACGTGCTGGTGGCCGATCCCAAGATCGCCAACGCCGTCGTGCGCACATCGCGGCGCGCCTACATCATCGGTGTCGCCGTCGGTCAGACCAACGTCTACTTCTTCGACGCCAACGGCCGGCAGCTCATGGGCTTCGATATCGCGGTCAAGCGCGACCTCAACGGGCTTCGCGCGGCGCTCCGGCACACTCTGCCGGACAGCCGAATCGACGTCGATTCGCTCGGTGCCGACGGCATCGTGCTCACGGGCTCGGTCGCGAGCCAGGCCGAGGCGCAGCAGGCGTACGATATCGCAACCAAGCTGGTCGGCGATATTGCCGGCAACAAGGTGGTCAACAGCATCACGGTCCGCGGCCGCGACCAGGTGATGCTCAAGGTCACCGTGGCCGAAGTCAAACGCGACGTCATCAAGCAGCTCGGCGTCGATCTCAACGGCACCGTCTCCGCCGGTCAGGCTGTCGTCGATTTCGCCAACAACAATCCGTTTCCAATCAATCAGCCACTCAACGGCAACGGCATCCGGCTCAGCTACCGCGGCGTCGATGCGACATTGCGGGCGATGGAGCGTGCCGGCGTGGTCCGAACCCTGGCCGAGCCGACATTGACGGCGATCTCCGGCGAATCGGCCTCCTTCCTGGCCGGCGGCGAGTTTCCTGTCGTCACCTCGGTGAGCTGCAGCCCGCCCGGCTCGCAACAATGCACGCCGACGGTCTCGTTCAAGCCGTTCGGCGTCGGCCTGAACTTCACGCCGGTGGTGCTGTCCGAAGGGCGGATCAGCCTGAAGGTTCGGACCGAAGTGTCCGAGCTGTCGAACGATGGCGCAATCACCACGGGCGGAATCAGCGTCCCGTCTCTCAGCGTGCGGCGGGCCGAGACCTCGGTGGAAATCCCTTCGGGCGGCTCGCTTGCGCTGGCCGGCATGATCCAGGAGCAGACCAAGCAACAACTCAACGGCCTGCCCGGCGTGATGAATCTTCCGGTGCTCGGCGCGCTGTTCAAAAGCCGCGACTTCGTCAACCATCAGACCGAGTTGATGGTGCTGGTCACGCCCTACATCGTGCAGTCGGTCGCGCGGAAGGACCTGTCAAGGCCGGATGACGGCTACGCCGATGCGTCCGATCCCGCCACCAGCCTGCTCGGCCGGTTCAACCGCCTCTACGGCACGCCCGGCCGCGACATTTCGCAGCGCAAGGCGTACCGCGGCAATGTCGGCTTCATTCTGGATTGAAATTCGCGACGAGGAGACGATCGATGCCCTGCCACGATCTTGGTCATGATCTTGCGGTCGCCCGCCGCCAGGTCGCGCGCCGAAAGGTCCTTCGCCGCCAAGCCCCCCGGCGTTGGGCCGGCGGCCTGTTGATCGCGAGCCTCGCCGCCGCGCTCGCGGGATGCAACACCACCACCGCCCGCGACACCACCGGCAGCATCCCGACGGCCTACAATGTGCGCCATCCGATCGTGCTCAAGGAGGGCAAGAAATCGCTTGTGCTGCTGGTCGGCACGGGACGCGGCGGCCTCTCGGCGGTGCAACGCGCCGAGGTCCTGGCCTTCGCCCGGAACTGGCGCCGCGATGCCACCGGCGGCGTCACCGTCGACCGCCCGGTCGGCGCCACCAACACACGCGCCACCAACGATACGTTGAAGGAAACGCTGTCGATCCTGGTGCAGGCCGGCGTGCCCAACAACGGCATCGGCATCCGGCCCTATCATCCGCCTTTCGGCCAACTCGGAACGCTCCGTCTCAGTTATCCGAAGATGGTGGCCGACGCCGGCCCGTGCGGTCTGTGGCCCGACGATCTGGGGCCGTCCTACGACCCCAAGCATTTCGAAAACAAGCAGTACTACAACTTCGGCTGCGCGACGCAGCGCAATCTCGCCGCGATGGTGGCCGAGCCGGCCGACCTGATCCAGCCGCGCAGCGAAACGCCGATCTACACCGCCAAGCGCACCTTCGGCATGGATAAGTGGCGCAAGGGCCAGAGCCCTTCCACGACCTATGCCGACGAGAACAAGGGTGCGATCAGCGAGGTCGGAAAATGATCAAGTCCTCGCTGCAGGCCATCCTGCCCGAGTCCACGCCGACCGAACCGGCTGCGCGTGACGAGCACATCGCGCCGGCGCCGCGCGTATCCATCCAGGCATTCTGCGAAACGGTGGAGACCGCAGCCGCGGTGCAATCCGCCAGCGAAGACCGCCGGCTGGGCAAGGTCCACGTCAAGATCCAGATGGGCGGCATCGTCGCGGCGATCGAAGCCTATCGCAGCGCGCCGACGCCGAACGTCATCGTTCTGGAATCGGAGGCGCAGGGCGACAGCATCCTGACCGGGCTCGATACGCTTGCCGAATTCTGCGACGCCGGCACCCGCGTCATCGTCATCGGCCGGGCCAATGACGTCACCCTCTACCGCGAGCTGGTCCGGCGTGGCGTCAGCGATTACGTGATCTCGCCGGTCGGACCGCTCGACGTGGTGCGATCGGTTTGCGGGCTGTTTTCCGCGCCCGATGCCAAGCCCGTCGGCCGCATCGTGGCCGTGGTCGGCGCCAAAGGCGGCGTCGGCGCCTCCACCATCGCACACAACATCGCCTGGTCGATGGCGCGCGACCTGACGCTCGATTCCGTCGTCACCGATCTGGACCTGGCGTTCGGCACCGCCGGCCTCAACTACAACCAGGATCCGCCGCAAGGCATCGCCGACGCCGTGTTCTCGCCCGAACGCATCGACACCGCCTTTATCGACCGCCTGTTGTCGAAATGCGCCGACCACCTGAGTCTGCTGGCGGCGCCGGCAACACTGGAACGCGCCTACGACCTGGGCATCGACGCCTTCGACGGCACCCTCGATGCCTTGCGGACAACCATGCCCTGCATCGTGCTCGACGTGCCGCACCAGTGGAACGGCTGGACGCAGCACACGCTGATCCACGCCGACGATATCCTGATCGTGGCCACGCCCGATCTTGCCAACCTGCGCAACGCCAAGAATCTGTTCGACCATTTGCGCGCTGTGCGCGTCAACGATCGCCGCCCATTCTATTGCCTCAACCAGGTCGGCATACCGAAACGGCCGGAGATCAAGCCCGCCGATTTCGCCAAGGCGCTGGAAGACCAGCCGGTGGCGGCGATCCCATTCGAGCCGCAACTGTTCGGCACCGCCGCCAACAACGGCCAGATGATTGCCGAACTGTCGTCGGGTCACCGCACCGCCGAGACATTTCGGCAGCTTGCGCAGCTTTTGACCGGCCGTGCCGAGACCAAGAAGGCCAGGGGCAGCCTGCTCACACCGCTGCTCAGCAAGTTGAAGAAGAAATAGGACAAGCGACACATCGCAGACAACATCGAGGAACGAGTTCGTGTTTGGTAAGCGCAGCACCATCGATGTTCATCCGGCGCCGCCGGAGGCGCCGCGGCCGGCTGCGCCATTGCCGCAGCCACCGGCGAGCCGGCTTTCCCCCATCCCGGCCGCCGGTCTCGGCGCGCCGGTCAGCGCGACACCCGTCGCACCGGCCCGCCTGGCCGCACAGCCGCCGGCACTCGCGACCGACAACCGCCGTTCGGAAAGCTACTACGAAACGAAAGGCGCGGTGTTTGGCGCACTGATCGAGGCGATCGACCTCGCCCAACTCGCCCGGCTCGACGCCGAGGCCGCGCGCGAAGAAATCCGCGACATCGTCAACGAGATCATCGCGATCAAGAATATCGTGATGTCGATCTCCGAGCAGGAGGAATTGCTCGACGATATCTGCAACGACGTCCTCGGCTATGGCCCGCTCGAGCCGCTTTTGGCGCGCGACGACATCGCCGACATCATGGTGAACAGCGCGGGCACGGTTTACATCGAGGTCCAGGGCAAGATCCAGAAGACCGGCATCCGGTTCCGCGACAACCAGCAGCTTCTCAATATCTGCCAGCGCATCGTCAGCCAGATCGGCCGGCGCGTCGACGAATCCTCGCCGATCTGCGACGCGCGCTTGCCCGACGGCTCGCGCGTCAACGTGATCGCACCGCCGCTCGCGCTCGACGGACCCGCGCTCACCATCCGCAAATTCAAGAAAGACAAGCTGCGCCTCGACAACCTTGTCAAATTCGACACGATCACGCCGGAAGGCGCGGAGATCCTGAAGGTTCTCGGCCGCTGCCGGATCAACACCATCGTTTCCGGCGGCACCGGCTCGGGCAAGACCACGCTGCTCAACTGCCTGACGCAATTCATCGACGCCGATGAGCGCATCATCACCTGCGAGGATGCCGCCGAATTGCAGCTCCAGCAGCCCCATGTGGTTCGCCTGGAAACCCGCCCACCCAACCTCGAGGGCGAAGGTCAGGTCACGATGCGCGACCTGGTCAAGAACTGCCTGCGCATGCGGCCCGAGCGCATCATCGTCGGCGAGGTGCGCGGCCCCGAAGCGTTCGACCTGCTGCAAGCCATGAACACCGGCCACGACGGCTCGATGGGGACGCTGCACGCCAACAGCCCGCGCGAGGCGCTGTCCCGCATCGAGTCCATGATCACGATGGGCGGCTACGCACTGCCCTCGCGCACCATTCGCGAAATGATCGTGGCCTCCGTCGATGTCGTGCTGCAAGCCGCGCGCCTGCGCGACGGCTCACGCAAGATCACCCACATCACCGAGGTGATCGGCATGGAAGGCGACGTCATCATCACGCAGGATCTGTTCGTCTACGAAATCACCGGCGAAGACGCCAACGGCAATGTCATCGGCCGGCATCGCTCCACCGGCATCGGCCGGCCGAAGTTCTGGGACCGGGCGCGCTACTACGGTGAGGAAAACCGGCTGGCTGCGGCGCTCGACGCCTCCGAAATCGCCGCGCTGGACGGCCGATGAGGTCTTGTCCGCGATGACAATACAGACACTCGCGATCTTTTTCATGGTGACGGTCGCCATCGGCGGCATCGCCTGGGTGTTTGTCTATCCGTTGCTCTCCGGCGAGCGGCATGCGGAGCAGCGGCGCGCCAGCGTGGCGCGCACCGAGCCGGCCGTGCGCACAACCGGCCGGCACCAACAGAAATCGCGCCGGGAGCAAGTCGAGGAGACGTTGAAAGAGATCGACGTCAGGGCGCGGAAGCCGAAAAACCTGCCGTTGGAGATGAAGATCGACCAGGCCGGCCTGTCCTGGTCGAAGCGGCAATTCATCCTGATCGCCTGCGGGCTCGGCCTGCTGGTCTTCGCGCTGATGTTCCTTTCCGGTTTGGGCCTGCTGCCGGCGCTCGCCGCCAGCTTCGCTGCCGCCGTCGGACTGCCGCTGTGGTCGCTGTCCTATCTGAAGAAGCGCCGCGAGAAAAAATTCCTCGAGTCGTTCCCCGATGCGGTTGACGTCATCGTGCGCGGCATCAAGTCCGGCTTACCCCTCGTCGACAGCCTGAGGATCAACGCGGCCGAAGCGCCGGAGCCGGTCAAGAGCGAGTTCAGGACCATCGTCGAGACGCAGACCATCGGCATTCCGCTGGGCGATGCCTGCGCCAAGCTTTACGAGCGCATGCCGCTGCCCGAGGCCAATTTCTTCGGCATCGTCATCTCGATCCAGCAGAAATCCGGCGGCAACCTCGCCGAGGCGCTCGGCAATCTGTCGCGAGTGCTCCGCGATCGCAAGAAAATGAAAGCCAAGATTCTGGCGATGTCGATGGAAGCCAAGGCGTCGGCAACGATCATCGGCGCACTTCCGGTCGCTGTCGCCGTGCTCGTCTATCTCACCAGCCCGGAATACATCCAGTTGCTTTGGACCACGGACATCGGCCGCCTGATGCTGGCAGCATGCGCCGTATGGATGTCCACCGGCGTCTTCGTCATGAAGAAAATGATCAATTTCGACTTCTGAGCCAGTCTCATGCTCGACCTTCTGATCGACAAGCTGCAAGATACCAAGTTCCTGGCAATGCTGCTCGCCAGCGTGGCAACGATCGCCACCGTGCTCACCCTCGCCATGCCGCTGTGGTCGCCCGACGTCCTCGGCAAGCGGATGAAATCCGTCGCGCTCGAGCGCGAGAAAATCCGACAGCGCGAACGCGAGCGATTGGCGCGCGGCGAAAAACAAAAGGTCGCGCTGCGGCAATCGCCCAAACAATACATGCAAAGGGTGGTCGAGCAGTTCAACCTCACCAAATGGCTCGCCCAGGAAGAGGCCCGCGACAAGCTGGTGCAGGCCGGCTATCGCGGCCAGGCGCCCTATGTCGGGTTCCTGTTCTTCCGCATGATCACGCCGGTGGTGCTGTTCCTGTTCACGCTGTTCTACCTGTTTGTCGTTTTGAATCTGGACCAGCCGGCAACGATCAAGATCGGCATAGCCCTTGCCGCCGCTTATATCGGCATGCAGGCGCCGTATTACTTCCTCAAAAACCGCATCGCCAAGCGCCAGCTCTCGATCCGGCGGGCGTTCCCGGATGCCCTGGACCTGCTGCTGATCTGCGTCGAGTCCGGCATGTCGATCGAGGCGGCTTTCAGAAAGGTCAGCGCGGAAATCGGTTCGCAGTCGGTCGCGCTGGCGGAAGAGCTGACGCTCACCACCGCCGAGCTGTCCTATCTCCAGGACCGCAGGCAAGCCTACGAGAACCTTGCCAAGCGCACCGATCTCGATGGCGTGAAATCGGTGTGCATGGCGCTGCAACAGGCCGAGCGCTACGGCACGCCGCTCGCTCAGACGCTGCGCGTGATGTCGCAGGAGAACCGCGACATGCGCATGTCTGAGGCCGAAAAGAAAGCGGCGGCCCTGCCGCCCAAGCTGACCGTGCCGATGATTCTGTTTTTCCTGCCGGTGCTGTTCATCGTCATCCTTGGGCCGGCGGCGATCCGCGTGATGGGAGTGCAGAAAAGCCAGCCCCACGCGCCGGTCGTGAATTCCATCCCATCGAATTCGCGATAGAGCGTTTTCAAGCCAAGAGTGAACCATTCGCGGCGGCTGCCGCGGCGCGACGGCCCGAACGGCGACTGGCTTAGCTGGGGAAGACCTTACCGCCGGACGGGCTACGACCGGGCGGACGATGCCAGCGACGGGTCGTGCCGTTGCTTCTTCTTCCAGTTGCCCTGCTGCGCCAGCATCTGGCGCAAATACGCGACATTGGCGGCGGCCTCTTGAGGCGAGAGATCGCCGCGCGCGATGCTTTCGGCCTCATCGAACCGCCCCTGCAAGCCCACCACCCAGCGCGCTGGCATAATGCTGCTGCGCGTCGGCATGGCGCCCCATCTGATCGAGCACCGCGCCCTGCACCGAAAGGATGCGCCAATCGGGCTGATCCTGGGTGTGCGCCCGGCTCAGCACGTCCAGCGCCTGCTGATAATCTCCGTTATCGGCCAGTGCACGCCCATAAGCACCCAGCACCGCGCGATTCCGCGGATTGCGAATCGCCGACTGTTCGAGCACCGCAGCCGCTTGCGCGCGCTGACCGATGGCGCGCAGCGCCTGGGCATAGTGGATCGCAGCGTCAGGATCGCCGGGCTTGGCGCGATAGCGCTCGCCCCAAACATTCATCTCGCGCCGCCAATCGGCATCGGTGTGCGGCGTGGACGACGACGCGATCGACCCCGTGATATCGGACGAAGCGCCTTTCGTCGCGATCGTCGAGCAACCGCCGGCGGCGAGCGTCGCCAGGAGCGCAACGGAGGCGAGCAGGCGCGCGGACAATCGTGACATCAGGCGCAAGCCTTCTCAGATCGGGCGGCCGACGCCGCCGGGCAGGCAACGAGCAATAAAACGTTAACCCTAATGAGAGGTTAATTTGCCGTTCCGCCCGCCCGTCGAGTCAGTGCGGCTTAAGCCCGCGGCAACGCATTCCGAAACGCTTCGGTTTGTCTTAAAGTCGCGGAGCCGCTCCCATCCAACCAGGCCAGCCGATCCCCATGCATCCCGTCTTCGTCAGCCGCAGCAAAACGGCGCAACCGATCTGGTTTGTGACTCCGGCGAGCCTGCCGAAAGTCGTGGCCAAGCTCGACAAGCGCGCCCGCGCCTTTGTCAAAGCCGCGGGCTTCGAGCCCCGGCCCGGCCGCCACCTGATCCTGCCGGGAGCGGACGGCACCGGCGGCGCGCTGTTTGGACTGGAAAGCGCAAAAGACGGCAGCAACGCCTTCCTGCCGGGACTTCTGCCGGGCGTTCTGCCGGCCGGCACCTGGCGTTTCGCCAACGCGCCACACGACACGCGCCTGGCGGCGCTCGCCTTCGCGCTCGGCGCCTACCGCTTCACGCGCTACCGCAAGGCGGGTGACAAAGCCGTCCGCCTGGTGCTGCCGGACGGCATCGACGGCGACGACCTTTCGCGCATTGCGGACGGCATGAGCCTCGCCCGCGATCTCATCAATACGCCGACCAACGATATGGGCCCAGCCGATCTCGAAGCCGCCACCCGCACGCTGGCGAAACAGCACGGCGCGAAATTCCGCTCCGTCGTCGGCGATGAATTGCACCGGCAGAATTTCCCGCTGATCCACGCCGTCGGCCGCGCCGCCGACGCACGCCGCACGCCGCGCCTGATCGAATTGCGCTGGGGGCGCTCGGGCGATCCGAAGGTGACGCTGGTCGGCAAGGGCGTGTGCTTCGACACCGGCGGACTCGATCTGAAGCCCAGCAGCGCGATGCTGCTGATGAAGAAGGACATGGGCGGGGCTGCGACCGTGCTCGCGCTTGCGCACATGATCATGGATGCGAAGCTGAAGGTCGCGCTGCGTGTCCTGATTCCCGCCGTGGAAAATTCCGTCGCGGGCGACGCCTTCCGGCCGTCGGATGTCTACGCTTCGCGCAAGGGTCTCACCGTCGAGATCGGCAACACCGATGCCGAAGGCCGGCTGATCCTTGCCGACGCGCTGGCGCTCGCCGACGAGGAAACGCCTGATCTCCTGGTCGATATGGGCACGCTGACCGGCGCCGCGCGCGTCGCGCTCGGGCCGGAGTTGCCGCCCTATTACACCGATGACGAAACGCTCGCCGCCGATCTGGCGCGACACGCCGCTGTCGAGAACGATCCGCTGTGGCGGCTGCCGCTGTGGATGCGTTACGACCAAAACCTCGATTCGAAGGTTGCCGACGTGAACAACATCGCCGCCGGCGGCATGGCCGGCTCGATCATCTGCGCGCTGTTCCTCAAGCGCTTCGTCTCGGCCGCCAAGAGCTGGCTGCATTTCGATATCTATGCCTGGACGCCGGCGGCGAAGCCCGGCCGGCCGGAAGGCGGCGAATGCCAGGCGGCGCGCGCACTTTATGCGCTGCTCACGCAACGCTACGGCTAAAGATGCCGCGCCTCGACCCCCGCCTCACACCGGCGCGGCCCGATCTCGCCGCCGCGCATCTGCGCGGCACGGTCGAGGCTGCGCGTTTCGTCGAAGGCACGGTGCAGGAGGTGATCGCCGGGATCGCGCCGGTGCGCGAGGCGCCGTCGCATGGCGCGACACTCGTCACCGAGGCGCTCCACGGCGAGCGCGTCACGATCTACGAGAGCGACGGCGAGGGCTGGGCCTGGGGCCAGCTCATGGCGGACGGCTATGTCGGCTGGCTGCCGGCGGCGGCTCTGCTCGCGCCGGGACCTGCGGCGACACACAGGGTCGCGGCGTTGCGCACGCTGGTGTTTCCCGGCCCCTCGATCAAGCTGCCGCCGCTTGAGGCGCTGCCACTCGGCGCGGAGGTTTGCGTCACCCGCGAACAGGACGGCTTCGCCGTCACCGCGGCGGGCGGCTATCTGCCGGCGCGGCATCTCGCGGAACTGGATTCTGAGGAGACGGATTTCGTCGCAGTCGCCGAACGTTTCCTTGGCACGCCTTATCTGTGGGGCGGCAAGTCGAGCCTCGGCATCGATTGCTCCGGCCTGGTGCAGGTCGCGCTCACCGCCTGCGGTG
>JAFKKQ010000094.1 GCA_017304505.1 Hyphomicrobiales bacterium
CGGCGGCGGTCGCTGCCCCTCCGCCACGACCGCCGGGCGGCGCCCACCGCGCGGACGGTGGCGGTAGCAGGGGCAGAAGAACGGCGTGCGGCGGTGAACGAAGCGGCGGTCCCCGCGGCGCGTGCGATGTTGGATGTCCGCGCATTCTCGTCGCCCTTTCGTGATGCGGGTGCAGCTTGCGCTTGCGGCGGTGCAGGCGCGGCAGGGCGTAAGGTCGTGGCCCCTTGGATGGGGGTTCACAATGAACAACGATACGCTCCGCCGGATAACGGCCGAGTTCTTCGGCACGTTCTGGTTGACCTTCGGCGGGTGCGGTGCGGCTGTTCTGGCTGCAGCGTATCCAGGACTGGGCATCGGATTCCTCGGCGTCGCGCTCGCCTTCGGTCTCACCGTGCTCACGATGGCCTATGCGGTCGGGCACATCTCAGGCGGCCACTTCAATCCCGCTGTCACGATCGGTCTCTGGTCGGCGGGGCGGTGCGCGAACAAGCACGTGCTGCCCTACATCGTCGCGCAGGTGATCGGGGCCGTGATTGCGGCCGCCGTGTTGTGGACGATTGCATCAGGGAAGCCGGGTTGGGAGCCGGCCGGTTTCGCGGCGAATGGCTACGGTGATCTCAGCCCCGGAAAATACGGTCTGGGTGCCTGCATCCTCACCGAGTTCGTGCTGACCTTCTTCTTCGTCTTCATCATCATCGGCACGACCTCGAAGGGCGCCGCGGTCGGCTTCGCGGGCATTCCGATCGGCCTGGCGCTGACGCTGATCCACCTCATCTCGATCCCGGTCACCAACACGTCGGTGAATCCGGCGCGCAGCACCGGCCCCGCACTGTTCGCCGGCGCCTGGGCGCTGGAGCAGCTCTGGCTGTTCTGGCTCGCCCCGCTGATCGGCGGCGTACTGGGCGGCACGCTCTATCGCTGGCTCAGCGCGGAGCCGAGCGGCCTCGTGGTCGGCGACAAGGCCGCCGCCTGAACGGCCGGATAGTTCGAGCCGGCGGATGAGTTTGGAACGGGCTGCCGGCGCGGTGCAGGCAGCCCGTACTCCAGATTTTCGTGCTTCAGGTTTTTACGTGCGGATGTCGTCGTCGGCGCCGATCAGCGTCAGGCCGTTGCCCGGCAAGGCCGGTGCTTCCAGCGCGGTGCGCGGTGAGGTGCGCATCTGCAAGGTGAACACGTCGAAGCGGTTGTAGTGGCCGGTGAGGTCGTGGCTCAGCTTGCCTTCGATCACCTTCTCGAAGTCGGCGTCGCCGTAGACGATCTGCGGCTTGTCGTCGACCGGCCCAACCAGGTAATTCCCATCGGGACCGAGGATGCCGGAATGTCCGCCGCGGCCGGGGATGGACTTGCGTTGCGCCTCGTTCAGCCCCATCGCGTCGAGGCAGGCATCGTCGAGGATGCCGCAGGCGCTGATGACGAACACACGGCCCTCGAAGGCGTGATAGCGCGTGCGGATGTCGATGCCGTCGAACTGGCGCGGATAGACGAACGCGGGCCACGACGCGACGTGGATGCGCTCCTGCTGCGCCAGCAGCGCGAAGCGCGCCAGGCTGTTGGTGTTCTCGCCGCAGATCAGCCCGCCGATGCCGCCGAACGGCGTTTCATAGGTGCGCACGCTCGAACCGTCTCCCGACGTGTGCACCAGCCGCTCGGTGAAGGTCGGCATCAGCTTGCGGTGCACGCCTTGCAGCGCGCCGTCCGGTCCGAAGAAAAGCTGCGAATTGTAGAGCGTGCCCATCGTGCCGGGGTCGCGCTCGTTGACGCCAATGACAACATGAGTGCGGGTGCGACGCGCCGCGGCGCCGATCGTATCGACCACCGGGCCCGGCACTTCGACCGCGTTCTTGAACAGCTCCTTGTTGAAGCCGAGCGACTCCGGGCTGCGCGGCATGAACCAGTGGTACCAATCCGGGAAGCCTGGGACAAAGCCTTCGGGAAAGCCGATGACCTTGGCGCCGTTGTCGGCGGCCTCCTCGATCAGCCGCGCCGCCTTCGCAGCCGTGGCGTCGCGGTCGAGCCAGACCGGCGCGGCCTGCACGGCAGCGAGGCGGGCTTTCGGATATGCGTCTCCCATGACGGGTCTCCCAATGAACTCATGACGTGTCGATTATCGCGCTTACGAAAAACACATCGCGCGGCAAAACGCGACTCCGCAAAACGGGAATCGCTCTACACACCTGGAGGGTTGCCAAATCCAGCAGGCAGGAAGCTACACTGCCCTCACCTTGCCCGGCACGCCCAGCTTGCATTCCAGCGCGGCTCGGTCCCACTTTGCCAGATCCGCGGCGGCATCATACGTGCTTTGCAGAAACGCCATCAGTGCGGCATCGGGGTCGGCTGCCTTGCGCACGGCGTCATAAGGCAGAATGAACTCGCCCAGGTCCTTCGACCAGAACGCCTCGGCCGGTTGCACTTGCGCCGCCGCAAAACCATCCGGTCCCGGATAGGCGTAGGAATAGAACGCCGGGTAGTCGATCGGTCCGCCGCCCGGCCAGAAGCCCGCGCTCGACACCTCGTGCGAATAGGCTTCGCGGGCCACGTCATCCGGCAGACCCGGAACGCCGCCCGGATGCGGCGGCGCCTTCCGTCCCGAAAAGCGGGTCACCGCCAGATCGAAGCTGCCCCAGAAGAAATGCACCGGGCTCACCTTGCCCAGGAAGGCCGTGCGGAAATGGGCGAACACATCACGCGAGCGCAACAGCACGCGGAAGAAGCGGTTGGTGAATTCGGGATCGTAGGACGCATGGACGCGATCCTCGCTGAAGCGAACCGCGCCGGGAATCTCATTCGGCATCTCGTTGATACGGACCGCGATGCCAAGCTCGGACAGCGCCACCATGACGTCGGCGTAGAACTCCGCCACCGTCACCGGCCGCAGCATCAATTGACGGAAATGGCCGTCGCTGGTTCGCAGCCACAGCACATGGTCGATGAAGTCGAATTCGATGGCGAGGTCGCGCCCGCCGACCGCAATCGGCGGCGTCGCCAGCCCTCGCGCGGTGACATAAAGCGTCACATGCCAGGAGTGATTGAGCCACGGCGTCAGCGCCAGGCGCACCTTGCCCACCACCTGGGTCCACAGTTGGAGCGTCGCGCAGGTGTCCTTCCAGGCGGCATAGGGCAGTTCGGGCCATGAGGCGGCATCGGCGGATGGCGACATGATCGTTCTCCCAAAGCCAAAAAACGGATAACAGGCTATGCGGCGTGCGGCTCGGCTGCGACCAAGGGATTATAGTCACCCGCCGCCTCCGCCGTCCCACCCTCGCCAACCGGCCCATTCATCCACCGCGTTGTCCACGGCCGTAAAGATTACGCTGGCGCTGCGGCGAATCCTCCCCTAAATGCAGCGCCGTGCCAAAACGTAGCTTCCGTGTTGGCCGATCCAGAACCGGACTCGGCCTCTTCGCAACACAACCCATCAAGAAACGCGAGTACATCGTCACGTACCGCGGCCGACGCATCGCGAATGCGGAGGCCGACAGGCTTGAGGCGCGCGGCTCGCGTTATATGTTCGAAATCAACTCGCGCTGGACCATTGACGGTTCGCCGCGCTGGAATATCGCGCGCTACGTCAATCACTCCTGCCGGCCGAATGCCGAAGCGATCGAGCGCAAGGGCCGCGTCATCGTTTATATCGCCCGCCGCAAGATCAAGCCGGACGAAGAAATCACGGTCGATTACGGCAAAGACTATTTCGACGCATTCATCACCAAATCACGCTGCCTTTGCGTCAAATGCCGGGAGCGGCGCGCCGAGCGCCAGGCTAAATACCGGGCCAAGCTCAAACGCGCGGCAAAGCGCAAAGCGGCTACTCGCAAACGCAGGACGGCCAAAAGCGCGGCCAAAGCCGCACCTCGCAAAGCGGCGGCCCGCAAGACCGCAGGGTTTCGAACCGCGCCGCGCAAGCGGTAACGCCCCGGCCGTGCGACCGGGGCATTCCGATCCGCGAAGGCTCAGACTTCCCGGCCGAGCTTGGCATCCAGCGAATAAGGACCGCCGCCCCGCGCCAGGATAAAAGCGCATTACGGCACGCGCCTCCGATGCGGACAGTGGTTCAGGGCCCTGTGGCACGCGATCGTGACCGCCTAAGATAGCCCTCTACACAGGAGCTTCGTCATGACCGCGATCTGCGATTGCTTTCCGGAGCTGAAGTCCGTCACCGACGCACGCGAGGCCCGCTACCGTGCCGATCCATCGAAACGCGCGCCCGAAGGCCCGCAATCGAGCCTCGAGGTCACGGTCACTTCGGTCGGCGGTCTCAACGAGCGTGTCACGACGCGCAACAGCGGCCAACAGTTCATCATCAGCGAGCCCAAGCACGTGGGGGGCGTGGCCGACGCTCCGACGCCGCTCGAATACCTGCTATCCGGCGCTGTCGGCTGCTACGCTGCGGTGTTTGCATTCTATGCGGCGAAGATGGGCGTCAACTACGAAAGCTTTGAGGCCGTGGCACGCACCACCTTCGATGTGCGCGGGCACATGATGCCGGACGCACCGCCATCCGGCTTCCAGAAAGTGACAATCGCCATCAACGTCAAAAGCGATGCATCGCCGGAGAGGCTCCGCGAGATCGAACAGCTTGCGTTGCGGGGCTGCCCGGGCATCGCGACGCTGCGCGACCCAGTCGCGGTCGAAACGACGTTGACGGTCGCGCCCGCCATGCATGACACCACCGCTCCCATTTGACCCCGCTTGCTTGCCTACAGAACTTGTTTGAATGCAGAAAAGGATGGATGTGGTGCGCATCACAAAAAGCAAAGCCCGGCGGACCGGGCTTTGCCTCGCACAAGCGAACGAACCGTCCGATCAGTTGTCCGCCAAGGCAGCATCGTAGAGAAGCTGCGTACGGATGCCGACGTCCGGGTCCTCGCCGACGATGCGATTGCCGAACATCACCACATTGCTGGGCTGGCGAGCGTATGCACTCGCGAAGGCATCGGTATAGGCCGGTGCTGCGGCCTGCCGCGCGGGCACCCGATGCTTGGGAGGAGCCGCGAATGCCGATGAGACGAGCGCGATGGATAACACAGCACTGGTTGCGACAATCAACCTCATGTGCCATCTCCGTGTTAGCCCCCTGCACAGAACAGCATAGGACTCGGCCGAGACACGGAGAAGCGCCAGAGACAGCCACCGCCCATCCGGCGCGTGAAATAATCCAAATATTGCAGTCGTCTAATGATCGAGCCCGCCTTGCAGGTGTGGCGGCGGCACTGAAAATTCACAGCGATTATTCGAAAGCAAGATTTGTGCCTCAACTGGCGGTTCAACCGCGTTCAACAGTTGGTGAGAGCGCCCGCCCCGATCACGAATCGAGCGCCCGATAGGCCCGGAAGATTCCCCATTCGTTGAATGGAATGCGCCGCTCCGATTGCAGATAGGCCGCGATCCGGGGCCGCTCGGTGACGCGATCGTGCAGCGCCACAAGACGCGGCACCTTCTTTTCGAACCGGCCCATGCGCCGCGGGAACGCATAGCGAAGCCCATCGACAACCTGGAACAGGCTGAGGTCGACGTAGCAGAGCCGCCGCCCGAACACGTGCGGGCCGCCGCTCTGTTCCAGCACATGCTCGAAGTAACCCAGCATCTTCGGCACACGCTGACGCCAGAATTCGCGGGTGTAGCGTTTGGCCGCCGGCCGCTGGTCCTCGTAATAGAGCGCGCTCGATATCGGATGATGCGTGTCGTGAATCTCTTTCACGAGATCGACGATGGTGAGTTGGAGCTGCAGCGCCCACAGCCGGTCGGCGTCGCGGCGTGGAACCAGATGCAGGCGCGGGCCGAGATAATGCAGGATCATGGCGGTCTGCGCGATGACGAGTTTGCCGGCCTTGAGGAAGGGCGGCGCGTAAGGCGGCCGCTTGACCCGCGGACCGGCCATCAGCCGCTTCATCGCGTCCACGCCATAGCCGCGCCGCCGCGCGACATCGACATAGTCGGCCCCGCCCTCCTCCAGCGCGAGACGGACGAACTCGCCGCGGCCCTGGATTTCCGGCCAGTAGTAAAGCTCGTATCGCATGAGGTCGGTCTCCAATCCGATGACGTCAGCAAGCGTTGCCTGCAAGTGACATCTGCAAGCCTATCGCGTTGCGCGCCCACGGTTGAAGGGGCTCCGTTGCCGGATGCGATGATGGGACGCGCTCGGCGTGCCCTACCGAAGGACCACCGACGAGGGCCCGGCGGTCATGCGGGCGTCCGGCGGCGATATTCTCAATTGAGGCTGCTCGCGGGCTTCGCGGCGTGCTACCTCGTTTCCACCCGCTGAAACCCGAACCGCACCATCCGCCGTGACCGCCAAAACCCGCAGCGTCGAACGGCGCAGCCCCGAACCGCCGGCGCGGCAAGAGCGGATTCCACAGGCGATCCTGTACATGGTGGGCGCCGGAGCCACCTTCGCGGTTTCCAGTGCCATCTCCAAGTGGCTGGTTGCGACCTATCCGGTCGGCGAAGTGCTGTTCGGCCGCAACATCGTCGCGCTGACGCTGTTTTCCGCGTTTCTCCTCCCCTCGACGGGGTTTGCGGCGTTGCGGACGCGGCGGCTTGGCTCTCACGTGATGCGCAGCACGTCGCAATTTTTCTCGCAGAGTCTGCTGTTGATCGCATTCAGCATGATGCCGCTGGCAAGCGCCACGGCCATAAATTTCTCCTCGCCGCTGTTTGCGACACTGGCGTCGCTGGCGTTCCTCAAGGAACCGGTTGGGCCCGCGCGCTGGGCCGCGTTGGCGCTGGGATTCCTCGGCGTGCTGATCGTCACCAATCCGGGCGCTGAAACGTTTCAAGTCGGCGCTTTGTACGCACTCGGCAACGCCATCCTGTTCGGAACCGTGACAGCCGGCGTGCGCGGCATGACATCGACGGAGTCGGCGGAAACACTGACGTTATACCAGTTGCTGCTGCTTTCCATTTTCTATGCGGCGACACTGCCGTTCGCATTCGCGCTGCCGACATGGCCGGATGCGGCGCTCATGGCCGCCAACGGCGTCACAAACCTGGTCGGCCAATACTGGTGGACGCGCTCGCTCCATCTCGCACCGACGTCCGCGGTGGTGCCGTTCCAATACCTCTCGCTGGTCTGGGCGATGATCCTCGGCTTCGCGCTGTGGGGCGATATGCCGACGATCGGGCTCATCGTCGGCTCGGCTGTCGTGGTCGGCTCGGGCCTGTTCCTGCTGTGGTA
>JAFKKQ010000537.1 GCA_017304505.1 Hyphomicrobiales bacterium
TAGCGGTCGAAGATGATGAGCTGGAATTCCTTGATCTTCTGCTGGAACAGCTCGCGGGTTGGGAAGGCGATCAGCGACAGCTCGTTGATCGGCGTGCCGTCCTGCTTTTCCGGCGGGCGCAGAATGGTGAAGTGGACCAGGTCGACGCTGGCGTCCGACTTGAGCAGGTTGCGCCAGGTGCGCTCGCCCGCGTGCGGCTCGCCCGACACCAGCAGCACGCGCAGCTTGTCGCGCACGCCGTCGATGGAAACCACCGCGCGATTGTTCACTGACGTCAGTTCGCCATCGAGCGGCGAGGCTTCGATCTCGACGATGTTCTGTCCCGCATGCGGGATCGGGATGTTGGCGTTGACCGTGGTGCCGGGCGCGACGTTGCGGCGCTCCAGCACCTCGCCGTCGCGCCGCACCGTAACTTCGGCAGGCGTCGCCGGCGCGCCCTGATCTTCGACCCGGTAGGAAATCGTCTGCGATTGGCCGACGATGCCGAAGCGTGGCGTCGTGACCAGCACGACACGGCGGTCGCGCTCGTTCGGCTTTCCGGTGATGAGCGCATGAACCGGCGCGTTGAAGCCGAGCGCCGCCGCCTCGGCGGGAACGTCATGGACGCGGCCGTCGGTGATGAAGATCGCACCCGCCACACGATCCGGCGGCACATCGGCGAGGGCAGCGTTCAGCGCCGTGAACAGGCGGGTGCCGTCGGTTTCGCCATCGGCTTCGCCGGCTTCGACGAAACGCACGTCAAGGCCGGGAATGCGGCCGAGCCGTTCGGCAAGCTGCGCGCGCGCCTCCTCGGTCTGCTTGAGGCGGTCGCCGAAGTTCTGGCTCGGACTCTTGTCGACCACCACCGCGACCACGGAGGACAGCGGCTCACGGTCTTCGCGGGTGAATGACGGATTGGCCAGCGCCAGCACCATCAGCGCCAGCGCCAGCGCCCGCACGGCCCAGCCGCGCGTGCGCGCTGCCGCGAGCAGGACGGCGAGCACGACGGCGAGCGTCGCCGCACCCCACAGCACGGCGGGCGGCACGAGCGGCGCAAAGGCGATACCGAAGTTCACGGTTCACTGTCCTAATCGTTCGAGCAGCGCCGGCACGTGGACCTGATCGGCCTTGTAGTTGCCGGTGAGCGTGTACATCACGATGTTGACGCCGGCGCGGAATGCGAACTCGCGCTGCCG
>JAFKKQ010000095.1 GCA_017304505.1 Hyphomicrobiales bacterium
GACGATCCGGGAATGAAGCCGACGATCAGGTGGATCGGTTTGTTCGGATAGCCACCTTGTGCGCCTTGCGCCGACTGTGCAGATGCACGCTGAACCAACGCTCCACCAAAAACAATTCCCGCTGTCAGCATCGCTGCTGCCAGTGTGACAACCCGTCCCAGTCCACTCATGGGAAGCCCTCCCTGTGCTGTGCTCCGACGGATGTGTCGTCTTGTTATTTTTTAATTCCGGCTGTCTTCGCGACCCCATCCCATTTCTTGAGCTCCTGGCCGATGAACTGCGCGAACGCCGCCGGCGTTCCGCCTAGGGAATCGACGCCCTGAGCATGTAGCGTCGTCTGAACCTCTTTCGATTGCAGAGCCTCGTTGGCCGCCCGCGAGAGCTTGTTGACGATCTCGGCCGAAGTCCCGGACGGCGCCAGCAAACCCATCCAGATCCCGGCGGAATAATCGGATATGCCGGCCTCCTCCATCGTCGGCACGTCCGGCGCAACCGCCGCGCGCTTGGTCTGGGTCACCGCCAGGGCTTTCAGCTTGCCCGCCCGAACGTTCGACAATACGGTCGAAGCCGGCCCGAACATCAGCGGCACGCGCCCGGCCAAGACATCGTTCATCCCTTGTGCGCTGCCGGGATAGGGCACCTGCATCAGCTTGATGCCGGCCTTGTTGTCGAGCAACACACCCGAGAGATGGCTCAACGTGCCGACGCCGGACGAGGCGTATTGGATTTCGTCGGGCTTGGACTTCGCAAGCGCAATCAGCTCACGCATATTGTTCGCAGGCAGCGACGGATGGGCCACGAGGATTTGCGGCGCGTTGGCAACAAGCATGATCGGCGCCAAGTCTTTGCCGAAGTCGAAATTGAGCTTGCTGACCGCCGGATTGATGGCCTGCGCCACGGTGCACATGAACAGCGTGTAGCCGTCCTTCGGTGAGCGCGCGACGTATTCGGCGGCGATGCTGGAGCCGGCGCCGGGGCGATTCTCCACCACCAACTGCTGGCCGAGGGTCTGGCTCATGCGCGTCGCAAGCACGCGCATGATGATGTCGGCGACCGAGCCTGGACCAAAACCAACGACGACGCGGATTGAGCGGGCCGGGTAATCGTCCGCGCGGGCGACGGGTGCGGCAAGACCCGCAACGAGCACCAGCCCAAGCGCAACCGCGCCAATCCTCCTGACCGCCAATGTCCCAACGTTTCGCATGGCTTCCTCCCTCTGCCCTGCTTGTTGATCGCAGGTGGATCGGATCATAGCGGGTCCGGAGCCTTTTCGTACCCGCCGCATCAATGGCCTTCGGCCACGCCGGCACCTTGTTGCCGGGCTTGTGGGCGGACGGCCGCCGCCGTCCACCGCGTCGCACCCATCCACAATCCGACCGGTTCGCCAATCGCAGGCTGGATTTTGCAGCCAAAGCCGGGTTGACTGCGCCTCGACCAAGAATGGTGCAGTAAGGAAACCTCACGTGCCGAAGAATATCCCCCTGACGCTGGCCTGCGGCAATTACGAGATCGTGCGCGCCCTCAAGGACGGCACCGTCACCCCCGATGGAATCGACCTGACCATCCTCACCGACATGGATTCGACCACGCGGCACTGGCGCTTCTGGCGATCACCGCCATTCCCGTGTTCCTGCACCGCCGCTTCCGCCACGGCTTCGTGTTCATCAATACCGGCAAAGGCATCA
Source organism: Hyphomicrobiales bacterium (assembly GCA_017304505.1). Taxonomy (GTDB): domain Bacteria; phylum Pseudomonadota; class Alphaproteobacteria; order Rhizobiales; family Xanthobacteraceae; genus Z2-YC6860. The sequence continues at coordinate 1,686 of JAFKKQ010000095.1, forward strand.
AGAAACCGGCCGACCTGATCGGCAAGAGGATCGGTATCAAGTCGTTCCTCGTCACCGCGATCCACTGGATGCGCGGCATCCTTGAGCACGAATATGGCGTACCGCACAAAGCGGTCGAATGGGTCGCCGAACTCGACGAGGACGTGGATTTCAACCCGCCGCCCGGACTGAAGATCACCCGCCTGCCCCACGACAAATCAGTGGAAACCATGCTGGCGGAGGGCGAACTGGATGCCCTCATTCACTCCGACATCATCAAGCCGATGGAAGCTGGCGACCCGCGCGTCGCGCGGCTGTGGCCCGATTACAAAGCCGAGGAAATCCGCTTCTACAAGAAGACGCAGATTTTCCCGATCATGCACGTGATGGGCATCCGACAGGAGATCGTCGACCGCCACCCGTGGGTGCCGGTCAATCTGTTCCATGCCTTCGAGAAGTCGAAAGCCATCGCAATGAAACGGATGGCCAACCCGCGCATCGTGCCACTGGCTTGGTATCTGGAAGCCTGGAACGAGCAGCAGCAGGTGCTCGGACCGGACCCCTGGGAATATGGTCTTACGGACAAGAACCGGCATACGATGGGAACCATTGCCGGCTATTCCCACGAGCAGGGTCTCACCACGCGCCTCTGGACCCCCGACGATCTCTTCACCAGCGTATTCCAGGGCCGCAAGCGCGGTGACGAATTCCGCATTTGACGCAGGCTCCAGCGGCGCTTAATCGAGCGGGGTCTGGATTGGATCAAGCATGACGACAAGTCTTGGATTTACCGACCGCAAGGTCATGGCCGAGTTGACGGCCAAAATGCTCCTGGAAGTTGAAGCCGTCCGCTTCATGGACGACAAGCCGTTCATTTTCACCTCGGGCTGGGCCAGCCCCGTCTACATCGATTGCCGCCGTCTGATCTCGTTTCCGCGCGTCCGCAATACGCTCATGGATTTCGGCGCGGCCACAGTGTTTCGGGACGCGGGGTTTGAGCAATTCGACACGGTCGTGGGCGGAGAAACCGCAGGCATTCCGTTCGCGGCCTGGATGGCCGACCGCCTCATGCTTCCGATGCAATATGTGCGCAAGAAACCCAAGGGCTTCGGCCGCAACGCCCAGATCGAAGGTCACCTCGAGCCCGGCCAGCGCGTTCTGCTGGTTGAGGATCTGACAACCGATGGCGGCAGCAAGGTCAATTTCTGCAACGCATTGCGCGCCGCGGGCGCCACGGTCGAGCATATCTTCGTCATCTTCTTCTATGGCATCTACCCCAACAGCGAAAAGATCCTGTCCGACCTCAACATCAAACTGCACCACCTGTGCACGTGGTGGGACGTGCTGCAGTTTGCCAAGACATGCGGTCAGTTCGACCCGATCAAGCTCGGCGAGATTGAAAAATTCCTGCACGATCCTGCCGGGTGGTCGAAAGCTCATGGCGGCGTTTCCAAGACCGCAGCCGAATAACGACAAAGGCAAATAGCGAGAAGGCAGGTAGCGAGAAGACATGGAGTTCGACAACTCATTTGAAGTGCCGCTTCCACCGGATCAGGCTTGGCCGGTGCTGATGAACATCCAGAGCATCGCGCCCTGCATGCCGGGCGCACAGCTCACCGACGTGGTGGACGACAAAACCTACAAGGGCAGTATCGGAGTCCGCCTCGGTCCCGTGGCGCTGACCTTCGCCGGAACGGTGGTCTTCGAGGAGATCGACAACGCCAACCACACGGCGCGTGTGCGGGCCCAGGGCAACGATGCCAAGGGCCGCGGTGCCGCGCAGGCCAAGTCCACCTTCCGCCTGGAGCCGGCCGGCAGCGGCTCGAAGGTGCTGGTGCATACCGACTTGTCGCTCTCCGGCGCCGTCGCACAATACGGCCGCGGCGTCGGCATGATCCAGGCAACTGCCACGGCGCTGATGAACCAGTTCGCCAACAATCTGAAAAAGCAGCTCGCCAATCCGCCCGCCGACGGCGACGCGCCTCAGGCGGCCAAGCCAATCTCGGCGACCTCGCTCGCCGGCCAGGTCATGTGGAACACCGTCAAGGACAAGTTTGGCGGAAAGTCTTGAGGATGGCCGGCTCCGCCGACAACGACCCGGTCATCCTGGTCGACGCCGACGACATCGAGGTCGGCACCGCGGGCAAGCTCGACGCTCATCGGCGCGGGCTGAGGCATCGCGCCATCTCGGTCCTGGTCCGCAACACGGACGGCCAGTTCCTGCTGCAGCGGCGCAATCCGGCGAAGTATCACTCCGGCGGATTGTGGACCAACGCCTGCTGCAGTCACCCCCTGCCCGGTGAAAATCCCGATGATGCCGCACGCCGAAGGCTTGCAGAGGAAATGGGGATCGACTGCCGCATCGAACCGCTGTTCGTCTTTCAATACAACGCGCCGGTGCCTGGCGGTTTGATCGAGAACGAAGTCGTTCACGTGTTCGGCGGCCGCCACGACGGTTCAATCGAGCCCGATCCGAACGAAGTCAGCGAATGGAAATGGATAGCCTACGACGACCTCGTATCCGATCTGCGTTCGCGACCGGACGCCTACACCGTATGGTTTCGGCAATACGTCGCCACGCACGGCGACATGCTGGCCGATTGGGTTGAGAACGGCGGGCGTTAGCTCTCCCGTCCCTCCAGCACCGCCTTGAGCGAGATGCGCGACCAGGCGCCCGCACGGTCGCGAAACGCCAAATAGGAATCGTGAATCTTGCGCGCCGTGGCGTTGCGCCCCGCGAGTTCGCCCAGCACGTCACGGCTGGCGTCGCGCGCAGCCGCGACAAGATCGGTGGGGAAGCCGCGAAGCTTGACGTGATGCTGTCCCGTCAATGCGGCCAGCGCCTCGGTGTTGAGCCGCTCCATCTCGGCCAACGCAAAGTTGGCTTCGGTGGCGCAGGCATGCGCGACGATGGCCTTCAGCTCCGCGTTGAGCGCGTTCCAGGCTTTCAGCGACACGACACATTCACCCGTGCCATTCGGCTTGTTAAAACCAGGATAGTAATAGAACGGCGCCACGCGATAGAGCCCGAGCGCGATGTCGGTGCCGGGACCGACGAACTCCACGGCATCAATGACGCCGGATTGCAGGCTGGTAAGGATCTCCGCCGGAGGCGTGGTTTGCGGCGTCGCGCCGAGCCGGCGGTAGACCTCGCCGCCGAGGCCAAGGGAACGGATCTTCGTGCCGGCGATCTCGGTGCGACTCTTGATCTCGTGGCGAAACCAGCCGCCCATGCAGACGCCAGTGTTGCCGGCCATGAACGGCTTGACGCCGAACGGCGCATAAAGCTCGTCCCACAATGCCTGGCCGCCACCCGCCTCGACCCAGGAAACATGCTCGCCCGGCGTCAGCCCGAACGGCACTGTGGTGTAGAACGCCGCCGCCGGCATCTTGCCCTGCCAATAGAACGCCGCCGTGTGGCCGATCTCGGCGACGCCGCCGCCGACCGCATCCAGGACTTCGAAGGCCGGCACGATCTCGCCCGCGGCATGGACGGCGATGTCCAGCCGCCCGCCGGACAGCGCACGGATACGCGAGGCGACCCGCTCGGCTGACATACCCGGTCCCGGCAGGCGCTTGGGCCACGACGTCACCATGCGCCAGCGCTGGGTCTGCGCACGCGCAACGGAGGGCGCGACCACCGCACCGGCTACGCTCGCCGCGCCCGCGCCCACCAGCCGCCGCCGTGTGATTGTCGTCATGATCCGCTCCCTGCCGCTGCGTCACCACCAGCGATGAAAATGATGGACCGGGCCGTGGCCCGAACCGATGTCGAGCCGATCCGCGGCGCCGATGGCCGTGGTCACATAAGCTTTGGCGGACTGGACGGCTTCGGCAAGTGCCAGCCCCTTCGCCAGCCCCGCGGCGATGGCCGACGACAGCGTGCAGCCGGTGCCATGCGTGTTGCGCGTGTCGAAGCGCGGCCCGGCCAGCCGCGTCACGCCCTGCGGCTCGACCAGAAGATCGACGCTCTCGGCGCCCTCCCCGTGGCCGCCCTTCATCAGCACCGACCGCGCGCCGAACGCCAGCAGGCGCTCGCCCTGTTCGCGCATTGCCGCTTCGTCCCCTGCCACGGCCGTATCGAGCAGCGCAGCGGCCTCCGCCAGGTTCGGCGTCAGCACCAGAGCCTTGGGGATCAGCAGGCGACGCAGGTTCTCGACCGCGTCGGGCGCCAACAAGCGGTCGCCCGAAGTCGCGACCATGACCGGGTCCAGCACCACGTTGCGCTGTCCATGCCGAGCCAGCCCCTCGGAAACGACCGCAATCGTCGCCGCGTTCGACAGCATGCCCACCTCCACCGCATCGACCGCGAGATCGCAAAACACCGCGTCCATTTGCGCGGTGACGAACGCAGGCGGCAGGTCATGGATGCCGGTCACGCCCTTGGTGTTCTGCGCCGTCAGTGCAGCGATCACCGATGCACCATAAACGCCGAGCGCCGAGAACGTCTTGAGATCGGCCTGGATGCCGGCCCCGCCTCCCGAATCCGAGCCCGCGATGGTGACGGCAATCGCAGTCATGCCCGCCCTCGCTTGGCAAGCGCCGTATCCACAACCTGCCGCAGTTCCGCGGTCGCCGTTCGCGGGTCGGGCGCAAGCGACAACGCGGAAATCACAGAGACGCCATCAGCCCCCGCCTCGATGACCGGCGCGGCATTGACCGCATTGATGCCGGCGATGCCGCACGTCAAAAAGCCCGGCTTGCGCCGGTGCAGCGCTTCGATCACGCGCGCCATGCCGGCGTTGCCGATCGGCTTGTTCTTCGTGACCTTGGAGGTTGTGCCGTAAATCCCGCCGATACCGGCGTAGTCGATGAGATCGAGGTCGGTCGCGTCGGCGCGCTCGGGGCTGTTGATGGTCAGACCGATGATCGCATCGGGCCCGAGCAGCCGCCGCGCATCGGCCGGCGCCATGTCGTCCCAACCGATGTGGACGCCCTCGCAACCGATGGCCAAGGCCACATCGACGCGGTCATTGATGAGGAGCGGCACGTGGCCGAGCGCCGCCTTGATGGCGCGGGCCCGCTCGACCATCACGCGGGTGTCGCTCAGCTTGTCGCGCAACTGCACCAGCGTCACGCCGCCCGCGGCGAGCATCCGGCAGAGATCGGGCAGTTCGTGGCCACCGGCCACCTCGAGATAGACAATGGCATAAACCCGAAGATCGACACGCATCAGCCCACCTTCGCCCTTGCAACCAATGTGCGGCGGTCGAGCGCCGCGACCGCGTCGAGAATTTCCACCGCGAAGCTCCCGGGGCCGCGGGCGCGCTCGGCCGCCACGTCCCCCGCAACGCCGACCAGGGTCAGCGCCGCCGCGGTCGCTGCCCAGGCGTCGGCCTCGACGGCCAGCGTTACCCCGACCAGCGCGGAAGCCGCGCAGCCCATCGCCGTGACCTGGCCCATCAGCGGGTGGCCGTTGGCGAGGGTCACGAGCCGTTTCCCATCGCACACCCGGTCGTGCGCGCCGGTAAGTCCGATGACGGCGCCCCAGGACCTCGCCGTGCGCGCCAGTGCCCTATCGTCGGTCTTGCCGCCGGCAAGCGTCGCAAGCTCGGCGGCATTGAGCCGCAACGCCCGCGGCTTCTTTTGGACCAGCGCCCGGGCGAAGGCCGCACGCGGCGGCGAGCGGTCAATAAACACCGGGTCGAGCACCCAGGGGATACCGGCCTTGTTGGCGACGCCGATGGCGGCTACGGCCGCCTTCTGCCGCTCCGGGTCGAATGTGCCGAGATTGACGAGAAGCGCGTCGGCGGTCGCGGCAAAGGCCCGGACCTCCTTCTGCGCGATGGTCATGGACGGCACCGCACCAGCGGCCAGCAGCATGTTGGCTGTGAATGCCTGCGCCACCGCATTGGTGATGCAATGCACCCGCGGCCGGCGCGCCCGCACGCGGTCCAGGATATCAGCCGTCATGGCAGGGAGCTCGCGGTGCGGCGCCTGCATCTCTCCCTCCGCCGGCATGACCCGGATCAGGTTCGGTGGGTTAGCTTTCGCCTCTCAGCCCGGCGGTGTGCCGGACACCCCATGAGATTGCGCTAAAAACGTAGTCTGCCCGCATCCCCGGTGCAAGCTTTGCGCACCCGCCTTGCCAGAGGCAGGCGTTTTTGCTGGATTGGGGCCGGAGGTCACATGGTCCCGTTCTTCGTCCAGATCAAATGCCAGCTCGGCAAATCCTATGAGGTGGCCAACCGCCTCGCGGATGCGGAGGTGGCGTCGGAAATCTATTCGACCGCCGGCGAGTTCGACTTGCTCGTGAAGGTCTATGTGGAGGCCGGCGTCGACATCGGCCACTTCGTCAACGAGAAGATTCAAGCAGTGCCGGGCATCCACGACACCCGCACCATCATCACCTTCAAGGCGTTCTGAAACGGACCGGCGACACGCGCCAAGCCGTCTCGAAACGGTCCCGCGCGAGCGAAGCTCTGCCGCTATTCCGGCCGCTTGGGCCCCTCGACCGGCGGCAGCGACATGACATAGGTCGCTATCGCCTCACGATCGGCGGCGCTGAGTTGGCTGATGTTGCCGACCACTTTCCCCATCTCGCCGCCGACCGTATCGCCCATCGGCGTTTCGCCAGTCTCCAGCAAGGTGACAAGCTCGTCGTGCGACAAGGTCAGCGCCTTCTGGGTGATGTTGGGCACAAAGCCCTCGCCGCCCGGATCGGGGCCGCCGGCAAAGCGCTGGCTTGCAACGATACCGCCGAGCAGATTGCGCGGCGAATGGCACTCGGCGCAGTGACCGGGCCCGTTGACGAGATAAGCGCCGCGATTCCAGGCGGCATCTTTGCTTGGATCGGGTTTGAACGGTTCGCCGTCGAGGAACAGAAATTTCCACACACCCAACGTGCGACGGATGTTGAATGGAAACGGCAGGTCGTGCGGCTTTGAACGGCCCGACACCGCAGGCAGCGTCTTGATGTAAGCGAACAGGTCGCGCACATCGTCGGTACGCATGCGTTGATAGGATGTGTAGGGAAACGCCGGGTAAAGATGCTGGCCGTCCGGCGACGTACCCTTAAGAATGGCGGTCACGAAATCAGCCGAACCCGCCCCCGAGCTTGGTCTTGTCGTCCTGGCCCGGCGTGGCGTGGCACGACGAGCAGCCGCCGACGAGGAACATCACCTTGCCGTTGGCGAGATCGGGGGTGCGCGGAGCCAGTGCGCTGGCCGGCACGGCCGCAGGGGCCGTCAAGACCCAGAATACGCCGAGCCCCAACGCAATCGCGAATACCGCAACCGCAATCAGCCTTCGCCCCATCGACGCCTCTCGATCCCCTAAAAAATGCACCGTGAATCCCAACGGGCGGCGCGCCCAGGGCCCGCCGCCCGCGATTGTTTTAAAGCGCGGTGAAGGTCCTCAACGATCAGGTTTTCTTGCGATAGGTGCGGTGGCACCCTCCGCAATCCTTGCCGACGTCGCTCATTGCATCCTTAAAACTGTCGAGATCTGTGACTTTGCTCTCGGCCGCCTTCGCACTTGTGCCAAACTCGGCAAGCTTGGCGTCAAAATCAGCCTTGTTCTCCCAAATCGCCGGCAGTGCCGCAGTATCACCCGACTTGGAGTGGTCAGGGTACAGTGTCTTCGACTTCTCGCTCACGGCAGCAAACGTGGCCAGAACCTTCTTGGCTTTGGCAAGGTCGAACGATTGCTTGCCCGTGATCATTTCCCGGGCAATGCGGCTTTGCGCGCCGTTTTCCTTCATCAGCTCTTTGCGAGCCGAGATCGGATCGCTTTGTGCAAGAACGGCGGTTGCGCCCAGTGCGGCAATGGCGGAGGCAAGAACGATGTGCCTGATCATGAATCCCCTCTGTTTGCGGCGTTGCTTCCGACGGTTACCAAAAACCGTCTCGGCTCCCAAACGGGGAGCCGAGTGCTGGAAACAACAATGTGCCCAGGATTATTCCGGATTGCGACCGACGAAAGGCGCGCGTTTCACACATATGTGAATAGAGAGCGCACCGCGAACACACAGCCGTGAAGAGCACAGCGAACATAGTCCCGCGCCGCCGTGCACACAAGACACAACGTCCATTCTCGTTATACGAGAATCATTCGGCCGGATGCGGCGCCGTTTCGCCACGGTGTCTGCCTTCGCCACGGTGTCTGCCAAAGCGCGCGGCAAGCCAGCGGCTGACCACGTAGAACACCGGCGTGAAAACCAAGCCGAACACGGTGACGCCGATCATGCCCGAGAACACCGCGGTACCCAAGGTCTGCCGCAGTTCCGCGCCCGCGCCGACCGCCCAGACCATCGGCGACACGCCGAAGATGAAAGCGAGCGAGGTCATCAAGATCGGGCGGAACCGTAACCGCGCCGCTTCGACCGCCGCCGCCATGCGGTCGACGCCCCTGTCCTCAACCTGTTTCGCGAATTCGACGATCAGGATGGCGTTCTTGGCCGCAAGGCCGATCAGAACGATGAAGCCCACCTGCGTCAGGATGTTGTTGTCCTGACCGCGCAGAACGACGCCCACAATCGATGCGATCAGGCACATCGGAACGATCAGGATAACGGCAACCGGCAATGTCAGGCTTTCGAACTGAGCGGCAAGCACCAAGAACACGAACACCACCGCCAACACGAAGGCGAAGATCGCCGTGTTGCCTGCTCGCAACTGCTGGAAAGCCAACGTCGTCCACTCATAGGAGAACCCATCCGGCAGCGTTTCGGCTGCGAGCTTCTCCATGATCGCCATCGCCTGCCCTTGGCTGTAACCAGGGGCGGCGGCACCGTCGAGTTCGGCGGACGGATAGAGATTATATCGCGGCACACGATACGGCCCCGAGACGTTACGAACCGTCGTGAACGACCCGAGCGGCACCGTATCGCCATTATGGTTGCGCACGCGAATCGCCAACACGTCTTTGGTATCCATGCGCTCGTCGGCCTTGGCCTGGGCGACGACGCGGAACGTGCGGCCGAACAGGTTGAAGTCGTTGACATAAGCCGAGCCGAGATAAATCTGCAGCGCGGAGAACACGTCGGATACATTGATACCGAGCAGTTGCGCCTTGGTCCGGTCGATATCGAGATAAATCTGCGGGGTCGATGTCTCGAACAGCGAGAACACCTGCTGCAGACCGGGCGTCTGCGCAGCTTTGCCCATCATCGCGTAAGTCGCGGCCTGCAGCGCTTCCGGGCCACGCCCGCCGCGGTCCTCGACGATCATGCGGAAACCACCGGCGTTTCCGATGCCCGCGACCGGAGGCGGCGCCACCACCAGGATCAAGGCATCCTGAATGCCGGCCAGCTTGGCAAACAACGCGCGCTGAATGCCCTCGGCGGATTGATTGGGATCCTTGGCGCGTTTCTCAAACGAGTCGAGCACCAGGAAGGCCGCGCCGGCGTTGGGAGCATTGCTGAATGTCGCCCCCGAAAAGCCCACGATATTCACTGCGCCGCTCACGCCGGGCACCTTCAACGACGCTTCCACGATCCTGCGCTGGACGTCGTCGGTGCGCTGAAGCGACGAGCCCGGCGGGAGTTGAGCCACGACGATCAGATAGCCGCGGTCGAGCGCGGGAATGAACCCGCGCGGCGTCTGGCGGAATTCGTTGAGGCCAAAGGCGATAACGACTGCGTAGACGGCCAGCATGATGACAGCAAAGCGAACCACCCGCACGGCGAGCCAGCCATAGGCGCCGGCCAACCGATCAAAACCCCAATTGAATGCGCCGAAGAACCCGCGCAGCGGGCGCTGCCACCAGCCCGGCCGGCTGTGCTGGTCGTGCGGCTTGAGCAACAAGGCGCACAAAGCCGGCGACAAGGTGAGCGATGTGATCAGCGAGATTACCGTCGCGCCGGCAATCGTCAGTGCGAACTGCCGGTAGAACTGACCGGAGATGCCGGTGATGAACGCCGACGGCACGAACACCGCGCACAGCACGAGCGCGATCGCGACCAGCGCGGTGCCGACCTCGTCCATGCTTCGTCTCGCGGCGTCGCGCGGACTGAGGCCCGCGGCAATGTTCCGCTCAACATTCTCGACCACGACAATGGCGTCGTCGACGACGATGCCGACAGCCAGCACCAAGCCGAACAGCGACAGGTTGTTGAGCGAGAAGCCAAACGCCGCCATCAGGAAGAACGTGCCGATCAGCGAGACCGGAATGGCGATGAGCGGAATGACGGCGGCACGCCAAGTCTGCAGAAACAGCACGATCACGAGAACGACCAGCAGGATCGCCTCAAGGATCGTCTCCATCACGGCGTCAACCGATTGCTGGATGAACTGCGTCGGATCGTAGACGATGGAATATTCGAGTCCGGACGGGAAACGCTTGGCGGCCTCCGCCATCGAGGCCCGAACCGCTTGCGCCGTTGCCAATGCATTCGAACCGGGGCGCTGGAATACCGCCAAAGCCACCGCCGGATCGAGGTTCAGGTAGGAGTTCGACGAATAGTCGAGCCCACCCAACTCGACCCGAGCCACATCCTTGAGCCGCACGACCGCGCCCGGCGTCTGCTTGACCACCACGTTGCCGAACTGGTCGGGGTCGGCCAACCGATCAAAACCCCAATTGAATGCGCCGAAGAACCCGCGCAGCGGGCGCTGC
>JAFKKQ010000096.1 GCA_017304505.1 Hyphomicrobiales bacterium
GTGCCGAAATAAAGCATCGCGATATTCGGGCCGACTCCCCGGAGGACCGAGCCGACTGCCGCGAGAGCCAGCCCGATCAACAGCGCTGTGAACGCTCCGAGCCGGGCGATCATCAGGGAGCCGGCGATGGCGGCGCCTGCGAACAGCACCATCGGCAGTCCAGAGAGGACGCCGATAGCAGTCTCGGAGAGATGAAGGTCGTCGTGGATCAGCGGGATGACCGGCGGTACCGCAAGGATGGTGAGCCTCAGCCCTGCGCCCGCAAGCCAAAGCAGCAGGAATGCCCGCAATTGGGCTATCATGGCGCGGCGGACCGGCGTGGCACGCTCACGACGGTGGCCATGCCGAGAAGGCCGCCGATCGCGATAACGATAAACACCAGTTGCGGTGCGTCGTGATCCATGAGGGGGCCGAACACCAGCGGCGAGATGATGCCGCCGATGTTGAAGCCATTGGTGACGAAGCCGAACACTTTGCCGAAGGCCCCCGGCGGCGTGACCGAGCGCACGATCATGTCGCGCGCAGGCATGATGAGTCCGAGAAAGAATCCGGCAAGCGAGGCGACTGCGATCAACAGCGGCGCGTTGAGGTTGAACAGGCCGATGATCAGCGTGGCCACCGTCGCAACCAGGATTCCGATCACAGCGGTGAGCCCGTGGCGCTCGGTCCGCCCGGCGACGAATCCACCCGCCAGCACGCCGAGCGCCGTCAGCACCAGATAGCCCGACAGGGCGGCATTCGCCGTGGTGGCCGGCGTGCCGTAAAGCGCACCGAGCGCCACGACCGAGAAATTCATGAAGCCGAAGGTCGTGAACGCAAGCAAGGTAAAGAACAGGAAGTTCATGATCATCGGCGCCGACATCAGCAGACGCCAGTCGGCGGCGGTGTTCTCCTTCCGCTGCTTGGCCGGCTGTTCCGATTCTCCGTCGCGCAGCAACAGCAGGACGGCCGCGGCGACGAGGCCGAGCGCCGCCGCGCCGATGAATGCGCCGCGCCAGCCGAACAGCCCATGCATCGCCAGCATTGCGGCGGGCGCCATCGCGCCGCCCAGCATGCCGGAGAAGGTGTGCATCGAATAAGCTTGGCTCGTGCGCTCCGGAGAGACGTGGCGGGCCAGCAAGGCGTAATCGGCGGGGTGATAGACCGTATTGCCGACGCCCATCAGGCCGAACATCGCGATGAAAACCCAGTACGCGTGTGAAAACGAGGCGATGACGAGCCCGGCCATGCCACACAGCAGTCCGGCGACCAGGATCAGCCGGGGATTGCCGCGATCCACCAGGAAGCCGGCCGGCGTTTGCAGCACGGCGGACACCACCATGAAAACGGTAATGGCCAGCGCCAGCTCGGTATAACTCACGCCGAAGTCCGCTTTGACGAATGCGAACAGCGGCGGCAACGCCATGATGTAGAAATGACTGATGAAATGCGCCGTGCTCACGGTCGCGACGGCGCGCATATCCTCAGCGCGCCGCGTGGCGAACGTGGTGTCGATGGCTTCGGTCATGGTTTGCGGTGTTATCGCTTCGTTTTGTTATGTGACGGGCAGCGGCGTGTCATTGTTTCTGACGGGCGTCACGTTGCGCGTCTTGAATGGCTTGCCAGACCCGCAGCGGGGTTGCCGGCATGTCGATGTGTTTGATGCCGTAGACCGAAAGCGCATCGACCACGGCGTTCATGATCGACGTCAGCGATCCGGCGCAGCCGGCCTCGCCGCAGCCCTTGACGCCGAGCGGGTTGGTCTTGGCCGGGACCGGGTGGCTCAGCACCTCGAAAGGCGGGGCATGATGCGCGCGCGGCAGCGCGTAATCCATGAACGAGCCCGACAGCAACTGCCCTTGCTCGTCGTAGACCGTGTGTTCCATCAGAGATTGGCCAAGGCCCTGGACCACGCCGCCGTGGGTCTGGCCGTCGGTTAGCATCGGGTTGATGATGGTGCCGAAGTCATTCACCGCCGTGTACTTCACCACCTGGGTCACTCCGGTGTCGGGGTCGATCTCGACCTCGCAGACATGGCAGCCGTTGGGATAGGCCGCTGGCGCGCCATCGGTGACGTGCTTGACGTCGAGCGATTGCGGGGCCTCCGGCGGCAGCTTGATGGCGCCGGAGCGGACCTTGTCCGCAAGCGTCATGATGTCGATAGCGCGGTCCGTGCCGGCGACAGTGAACCGGCCGTCCGCAAATTCGATATCCTCCGCCGAAGTTTCGAGCGCGTGGGAGGCGATCTGCTTGCCTTGCTCGATCACCTTGGCAGCGGCTTCGACAATCGCCTGTCCCGAATTCATGATCGAGCGCGAGCCGCCGGTGCCGCCGCCCGCCACCAGTTCATCGCTGTCGCCCTGCAGCAGGCGCACCCTTTCGAACGGCACACCGAGCCGTTCGCTCAACACCTGCGCGAACGGCGTGGCATGGCCCTGGCCGTAGTCGAGCGTGCCTGTGCGGATCGTCACGCCGCCGTCGGCGTCAAAGGAAATGCCACCCATTTCCTTGTTCGCCGGTGCCGTCACTTCGAGATAGGCGCCGAGGCCGATGCCGCGCAGCTTGCCGCGCTTGCCGCTTTCGCGCTTGCGCTTGTTGAAACCCTTCCAGTCGGAAGCGTCGAGCGCCTGCTTGAGGATCGCCGGGAAGTCGCCGCTGTCGTAAGTGGCGCCCGAAGCGGCCTTGAATGGAATCTCGGTCTTGCGGATCTGATTCTTGCGGCGAAGCTCAATGCGGTCGAATCCGGTTTCGGCGGCGGCATAGTCGATCAGCCGCTCCATGTAATAATTGCCTTCGGGACGGCCGGCGCCGCGATACGGATTGAGCTGCGTGGTGTTGGTGAACACGCATTTGGTGTTCACCTCCATCAGCGGCGTGCGGTAGAGGCTGATGACGTTGCGCACGGTGTTGAGCGTCGGCGGTTGGGGGCCCATCTGGCCCTGAAACCCGCCGAGGTTGCCGTAGCCCGTCAGGCGCAATGCAAGGAAATTGCCTTCCTTGTCGAGCGCCAGTTCCGCCGTCTGCTCATGATCGCGGCCGTGATTATCGGAGAGGAAGCTCGACGAACGTTCGTCGGTCCATTTCACGGGCCGTTCGAGCATCTTGGCCGCGTGCAGGATGCAGACGTATTCCGGATAGACCGCCGACTTCATGCCGAAGGAGCCGCCGACATTGCCGGTGATGACGTGCACCTTATCGGGTGTGGTCTTCATTGCGTTGACGAGGCCGGCGCGCATGCCCATCACGCCCTGGCTGACCGAATGCAGCGTATAGCGCTCGGTTGCGGCGTCGTAGCTTCCGATGGCGGCGCGCGGCTCGATGGCATTGACCACCAGCCGGCTGTTGATGATCTTGAGCTTGACCTTATGCGCTGCAGCGGAGAAGGCCGCGTTGACCTTGTCGCTGTCGCCATAATGATAATCCAGGCAAACGTTGCCCGGCACATCCTCGAAAATCGCCGGTGCGCCTGCCGCGACCGCCTGCTCCAGCGTGGTGACGACCGGCAGCGCTTCGATGTCGACCTCGATCGCTTCGGCGGCATCTTTCGCCTGCATCAGCGTTTCGGCCACCACGCAGGCGATCGGATCGCCGACAAAGCGCACCTTGTCGGACGGCAACACCGGCCGCCGCGGCTTCTTCATGTCGGAGCCGTCGCGGCTCTTGAACGGCAATGCTGACTGAATGGTGCCGTATTGTTCCATATCGGCGCCGGTGTAGATCCCGAGCACGCCGGGCATGGTCTTGGCAGCTTCGGTGTCGATCGAGCGAATCCGCCCGTGGGCGACGTTGCTGCGGACAATGAAGGCGTACGCTTGCCGTGGCAGGTCGATGTCGTCGGTGTAGCGACCTTGACCGCGCAGCAGCCTGCCATCCTCTTTGCGCCATGCGGGTTGGCCCACGGCATGGCTGGATTCAGGGAGGGCGGTGTTATGGATATTCATGGCGTTCCGGGGTGCTCGCTTAAGGCCATCGAAGTCATGCCGGGGCCCCGGCCTGGCCTTCGACCGGTCCGAGCAAAAGCTTGCGCCAGCCCGGCGATGACGAGAAATCGGACGTTTTCATCCAGATATCGGAGCAACCCCGGTTTCACAAGCGTGGCCGGGGCAATCCGCCATGTTCCCGCAGACATCCAGAGTTGCGCGCGGCGACGCCGCTCTCTACACTTTCCCGTGAAGTGATCAATGACCGCCGCGCCGTCGAGCCGGGCTGAAGCTTCCAGGCTTCGGCGTGGGGAAAGGCTTTCGATGGAAGACGAGGTCCGGGGGACCGGCCTCGACCCTGCGCCGGATCGGGAACCAAGGCCCCCCCGGCGAGGGCGACGGTCGCCATTTCGGCACCCGCGTCACGATCGTCATGAGCGCCCGGATCGCTCGCACGACAGCAGTGCGGGCGCGGGCGGTCTGGACGTATCGGGCCCGACCTATGCCGCGCTCGATCTCGGCACCAACAACTGCCGGCTCCTGGTGGCGCGCGCCACGCGCGACAGCTTTCGGGTGATCGATGCGTTCTCACGAATCATCCGGCTGGGCGAGGGCGTTACCGCCTCGGGTCGTCTGAACGAGGCCGCGATCATGCGCGCGGTCGAAGCGCTGCGCGTCTGCCGCGCCAAGATGCGCAATCGCGGCGTGACCCGCGCCCGCCTGATCGCGACCGAAGCATGCCGCTCCGCCGCCAACGGCGGCGATTTTCTCGAGCGCGTGCGCAACGAGGTCGGGATCGAACTTGAGATCGTCGACCGCGAAACGGAAGCACGGCTGGCTGCCACCGGTTGTACGCCTCTGATCGACCCGCGGGCTGAAGGCGTCATTCTGTTCGATATTGGCGGCGGCTCTTCCGAACTCGTGCGACTCGGCCGTTGCGCGCCGATGCGCCACGGCCCGCCGCATCCGGATATCAATGCTTGGATGTCGATCCCCGTGGGTGTCGTGACGCTTGCCGAGCGGCACGGCGGTGTGATTGTCGGGCGCGAGTTGTTCGAGACGATGATCGCCGAGGTCACGGCTCATATTAATGGCTTTGCTGAAGCGCATGGCGGGACCGAGGGGCTGCACATGCTCGGCACGTCCGGAACGGTAACGACCATCGCCGGTGTCTATCTCGACCTGCCGCGTTACGAGCGCCGGCGGGTTGATGGCTGCTGGATGAGTGGGGGGCAAGTCAACGATGTGGTCGAACGGTTGCTTGACATGAGCTATGAGGGCCGTGTCGCCAACCCATGCATCGGTGCGGAACGCGCCGACCTGGTGCTTGCCGGCTGCGCCATCCTGGAGGCGATCCGCCGTGCTTTCCCTTGCGAGCGATTGCGTGTTGCCGACCGCGGCCTGCGCGAGGGGATGCTGGTGCAGATGATGCGCGAGGATGGCGTGTGGGATCGCGCCCATGACGCGCCCATGACACATGACGGCAGGTGAGGCAGTGGTTTCTGATCGCGGCGAACGCCGGCTGAAGGTTCGGGTCAAGGACAAGCGCAAATCGGTTTCGTCCAAGCGCTGGCTTGAGCGTCAGCTCAACGATCCTTATGTGGCGCGTGCCAAGCGCGAGGGGTTTCGCTCTCGCGCAGCGTTCAAGCTTGCCGAGATCGACGACAAACATCGCTTGCTGCGGACTGGGGCGCGTGTGGTCGATCTCGGCGCGGCGCCCGGTGGCTGGAGCCAGGTTGCCGCAAAGCGTGTCGGTGCGCGCGGCAAGGTCGTCGCCATCGACATCCTCGAGATGGACGATATCGCCGGCGTCGACTTCGCCAGGATCGATTTCCTCGACGCCGATGCGCCGGACCGGCTCAAGGCTATGCTCGGCGGGGAGGCCGATGTCGTGCTCTCCGACATGGCGGCAAACGCCACCGGCCATCGACCCACCGATCATTTGAAGATCATGGCGTTGGTCGAGGCGGCGGCCGAGTTCGCTGGAGAAGTGTTGAAAGATGGCGGAGCTTTCCTCGCCAAGGTGATTCAGGGCGGCACGGAAGCGACGCTGCTGACTGCGCTCAAGCGCGATTTTTCGACTGTGAAACACGTCAAGCCGGCCGCGAGCCGGGCGGATTCGGCCGAGCTTTACGTGCTGGCGACGGGATTTCGCGGGCGCAAAGCCAAGGCCGATTGAAGCCAAGGCCGATTAACGCACCGCGACGCCAAGCCTTCGCAGCGCGTCGGCCGGCTGCTGGAAGGTCGGATCAAGCGCAGCGGCCTGCCGCAGGTCGGCAATGGCGGCATCGCGCGCGCCGAGCTTTTCGCGGATCAGCCCGCGCAAACTCAGTGCCGGAGCCGAATTGGCGTTGAGCGCGGCGGCCTTGTCGGCATCGGCCAGCGCCTGGGAGAACCGTCCGGCCAGATAATGCGCTTGCGAACGGTTATAGAAGGCGAGCGCGAAGTTCGGCGCGAGTGCGATGGCTTTATCGTAATCCTCGACGGCGCGGTCGAACCGCCCCTTGTTGCGCCAGACGTTGCCGCGGTTGTCGTAGTAGTTCGGGTTGCGTGAATCCTGGGCGATGGCCTTGTCGAAATCGGTCAGGGCGCGGTCGAATTCGCCCCTGGTGTTCCAGATTGTGCCCCGGTTGTTGTAGGCGGCCGCGCTGTCCGGCGCGAGCGCGATGGCTTTATCGAAATCGGCAATGGCGCGGTCGTCATCTTTGCCTTGCCAAAGCAGGCCGCGGTTGAGGTAGGCCAAGGCGTAGTTCGGATCGAGCTTGATCGCCTGGTCGTAATCGCTCATGGCGCGGTCGCGATCGCCCTTGTCGGCTTCTGCGATACCGCGGTTGTTATAGGCGGCGACGTCCTTCGGGTTGAGCCGGATCGCCTGGTCGTAATCGGCGATGGCGCGGTCGAAATCGCCGCGGCGGCGATAGGCAAGGCCGCGGTTGAAATAAGCGGCGGAAAGAGTGGGGTCGACCTTGAGCGCCTGGCCGTAGTCGGCGATGGCGCGCTCGGTCTCGCCCTTGCCATCGTAGGCGGTGGCGCGGCCCATGTATCCCATCAGGCTCTTGGGATCGAGGCGGATCGCCTGATCGAAACTTGCGATGGCGCCGTCGAAGTCGCGCGTCGCCAGTTGCGCGTTGCCGCGATTGACGTAGGCGCGCAGATGATTGGGGTTGACGCGAATGGCTTCGTTGAAGTCGGCGATTGCCCGGTTGTAGTCGCGAGCCTTGCCGTAGGCGATGCCGCGGTTGGAATAG
>JAFKKQ010000529.1 GCA_017304505.1 Hyphomicrobiales bacterium
TTGCCGCCGAGACAATAACCGACCGCGCCGACCTTGCCGTTGCATTCGGGGATCGTGCGCAGATAGTGCCACGTGTCTTCCATGTCGCGCACGCCGAGATCGTAATCGAACTCGTAGTAGAGGTCGAACGCCTTCTGCACGTGATCGGGATTGCTATCCGACAGCTCGACGCCCGGCTCCTGTCGCCAGAACAGGTCCGGCACCAGGCAGACGAAGCCGGCCGCAGCGAATTCGCGGGCATGATGGCGCATGGTGTCGTTCACGCCCCAGATTTCCATGATGGCGATGATCGCGCCGGCCGGCGTCTGGTCGGGATAGGCGACGAATGCGCCCATCTCACCGTCGCGAAGCTTCACCTTGATCGTCTCGGTCCGCATTCACCCGTTCTCCACCGTGGTCTCCTCCGCCTCATCTTGAGGAGGACGGGAGCATCAGAGTTTCAGAAGCTTCCTTGCGTTTCCCTCGAAAATCGCATCCTTCTCGACCCGCGATATCTCCAGCGCATCGACCGCGACGATTGAATTGCGCATCAGCCCCCGCCCCTGCTCGGAGTCGAACGGCGCATCGGTCGCGAACAGGCAATGCCCGGTGCCGAAGAAGGCGTGGCCGCAGCGCGTCGGCGCGACCTCGCCGAGCGCGGTGTCGGCGTAGAGCATCTTGAAATAGTCGAGCGGCGGACGCTTGAGCCCCGCCTGCTCCGCGGCCGGATTTCGGTCCGGCGCGCCGAAGAAAATCTGCTGGAAACCGAGCTTAATCTTGCCCGCGAAATACGGGATCATGCCGCCCATGTGATGGCTGACGATCTTGAGACTCGGCAGCTCGTCGAAAATCCCCGAATAGATCAGCCGCGTCATGCAGGCTGTCGTCTCGTAGGGCCAGCCAAAGCTGAACCAGATCTCGTTTTGCGACTCCGCTTCGCTGGCGTAGTCCGAAAACTGTACGCTGCGCATCGGGTGCACCCAGACCGGCAGATCGTGCTCCGCCATCCGCTGGAACACCGGACGAAACTCAGGCGCCGACAGCGGCTTGCCGGCGACATTGGTGAACACC
Source organism: Hyphomicrobiales bacterium (assembly GCA_017304505.1). Classification (GTDB taxonomy): domain Bacteria; phylum Pseudomonadota; class Alphaproteobacteria; order Rhizobiales; family Xanthobacteraceae; genus Z2-YC6860. Next base: position 1,051 of record JAFKKQ010000529.1, read on the forward strand.
TGCACGCCGCGCGCGCCGAGTTCCTTCACTGCGCGGTCGATCTCGCGCACCGACGCCTCGACGTCGTTCATCGGCAGCGAGGCGATGAAGGCTGGGAAATGGTCGGGGTCTTTCCG
>JAFKKQ010000351.1 GCA_017304505.1 Hyphomicrobiales bacterium
GGCAACGGCAACCGTCCTCCGGCCGGGAGCGTCGATGGACGCAGCCGCGCTGGCCTGCGCCGCGGTCCTGGTCGGCGGGCAGCTCTGTTGCTTCGCGCGAGGTCGATCATGACGCGGATTCTGGTCACCGGCGCCTCCGGCTTCGTCGGACGCGCCTTGGTGACCGAACTGGCGAATGCCGGCCATATCGTGCGCGCGGCGATGCGGCAGCCGGCAGATGTCTTTCCGCGCTCGGTCGAGGCGGTGGCGGTGTCGGACCTGACGCGGCCGGTGGAGTGGCGGCCGTTGCTCAAGGGCATGGAGACCGTGGTTCATCTGGCCGGCATCGCCCATGCCGGCCCTGGAATTCCCGACGAGTCTTACGATCGGATCAACCGGCAGGCGACCGTGGAGTTGGCTCACACGGCAAAGGCCGTCGGCATCCGCCATCTCGTTTTCATGTCGTCGATCCGTGCCCAGAGCGGACCGTCGTCGACCACGATCCAGACCGAAATAACATTGCCGCAGCCCACCGACGCCTACGGCCGCTCCAAGCTCGCCGCCGAGGAGGCTGTACGCACATCGGGCGTTCCTTTCACGATTCTGCGGCCGGTGCTGATCTACGGTTCGAACGTCAAAGGCAACCTTGCCCGCCTGATGCAAATCGCGCAGAAGCCGTGGCCGCTGCCGCTCGGCCTTTGCCGCAACCGGCGTTCACTGCTGTCGCGACAGAATCTGGTCGAAGCCATCCACGTCGTGCTGCGATCGCCCGCGGCTCAAGGCGAAACCTACGTCGTCTCCGACCCCATTCCCCTGACGCTGGCCGAGATCGTTGCGGCGCTGCGTGCCGGTTACGGCCGCGCGCCGGGGCTTCTGCCGATCCCCCCGGCGTTTTTTGCGATGGCCTTTCGTGCCGTCGGCCGGGGCGAGGAATGGGACCGGATCGGGGGAAGCTTGGTCGCCGATCCGGGCAAGCTGCTGCGCGCCGGATGGACACCGACAGTCGAGACGCGGACCGGCCTCGCCGCGCTCGCGGGAATCGCGGCCAAAACCTCTTAACCGCCCGCCTTCGCGTTCGCTTGTCTGAGCACCATGCCGGCGGCCACACCGACGCCGATGACATAGCCCCAGCCGTGCGTGAAATCGAACAGATGGGAGTTGAACAGCGACCCCATGACGTTCTCCGCCACCACCGCCAGACCCACCCAGGCGGCAAAGCCCTCTCTCCAGAACAGCATCGTGTGGGCCAGCCACATGGCGAACAGCACCGCCGTTCCGAGCAGTCCGAGCTGGATGCCCACGGCAAGCGTTTGGTTGTGCGGATTCGACGATGCCAGTGCCGCCATGCCGCTATCGCCGACCACACGGCGAAACTGATCGCGAATCGAGCCCGTGCCGTGGCCAATGAGCGGCGCATCGGCAATAAAGCCAACGGATTTCCGCCAAAACTCCAACCGCGCGCCGGCGCGGGTCTCACCGGCTCCCGGATCGAATTTCTCAACTTCGTTGATCATGCTCGTCACGTTGGTGCGCATCGGGGCCACGAAGGCCCAGGCCAACGCCGCCGCGACAACGCCGGCCAGCACCACGGCGACCGTCGCGCGCGTGCTCAGATGACGATAGGCAAAAAGCAGGAGCAGCGCAGGCAGTATCGCCAGTCCGGTGCGGCTTGTCGCGATCATGAAGATATTGACGGCGATCGCGCCAATGACCACCAGCCACGCCGCTGCGACCCAACTTCGCCGCTCGCGCCATGCCTTGAGCGCCAGCCATCCCAGCATGGCCGCGCAGGTCGCGAGTTCAACGCTTTGCGCGATGTAATCCTTGATCGGAACCCCGATCGGACCCTTGCCGCGCCACGGCCAAGGCACGCCCGGCACCAGTGCCAGCAGCCACGACAGCGCCAGCAGCACCGCGCAGGAGGCGAGAAAGCCGCAAGCAACCCAACGCCCGTGACCGGACCGCTGAAACTGGGCCATCAGCAACGGGATCGCCAGGAGCTTGAGGAAGGACTTCAATCCATCCCATCGCTCGGCCATCGGCAAGCCACTCGCCCAAGCCATGCCGATCACGGCCAGGACGCACAACAGAACCGGCAAACCGCCCGCCGGCGTCAGCAGAATCCGCCGCAGCAAGGCGCCATCGAGCGTCGGGATCACCGCAATCAACCAGATCGCAGCGAGGATCCCGGTCGCCGACGTCGACCACGGCAGCGAGATGACCAGCGCAACGGCCACGCTATCGGCGAACCGCTGCCAGCGCTCGCGGTCGAAGGCGCGGTCGGCGAACGTCATCGGCTTCGTTTTTGTCATGCCGGTCAGCGAGCCTCTGCATAAGGTTGACCCGGAGCATCTTGTTGAGGGTCTGAATCGAGCGCCGAGATGCCGCGCCCGGCCCGCACGTGCCGTCCCTCGATCACGCGCGCAAGCCGCTGCTCGTTATCCGAAAGCCTGGAGCGGTCGGCCTCTGGATGCCACAAATGCAACACGCCGGTCGCGCCAGCACCGTCTTTCCGGCGCACGCCGGCATGCAGCAGCCGTACCAGGAGATCGGAATCCTCGCGCCCCCAACCGCTGAAATCGGCATCGAAACCATCGACCCGGTCGAGGTCGCAACGCCAGACTGCGAGATTGCAGGAGCGCGCGCCTCGCCACGCTTGAGGGCGCACCTTTCGCAACGGCCCGAGCGGGAGGCGCAGCAACGGCGCGAGCCGGTTGAGCCCACCTTTGAACCGCTGCCTGATCCAATCGGCCGTGCGCCACCCTTCGACGCCGAGCCGTTGCCTCAGGACGACCTCGGTCAGCGATGAAGTCAGCAGAGCCCGGTTGCCGGTGACAAACCAGCCGCTCTCCGCCAACGCGCGATGGCGCGCCACGAAATCCGGTCGCGCGAGGCAATCGCCATCGAGGAACACACAATAGTCACCGCTGCTCGCCCGGATGGCGCGGTTGCGAATCTCCGCCACGCGAAAACCGCGGTGCTCGTGGCGAGCGTGGAGCAACGAGACACCGAGTTGTGGCTGCCATTGCTCGATCAGCGTCGTGGTCGCAGGCCCCGATCCGTCGTCGGCCACCACCACTTCGAACCGGCGGTCGCCCTGCCGCGCCAACGAGCGCAGCACAGCGTCAAGCGCGTCCGGCCGATCGAATGTCGTCACGATGATGGAAATGAGACCGGCCACGATTCGTGCATCTCTCGCGTTGCTGCGCCGTTATGCCGTGTCCCGTCGTGGGCGCGCAACACTCAACCGCTGGTCACCGTGCGCCTAGGCATTGCGGAGCCAGCGCGCCGTGTTGCGAAGCTTGCGGAATGGGAGCGCCAGATAGTACTTGCGAACGATGTTCCACCGCTCGGCCAGCGTCACCATTGTAGGCGCGTCGGCGGGAACATACCAACCGTTGTTGCCCAGACGCCGGATCAACCGGTATCCGTTCGCCTTCAGCGTCCGATGCATCCTCAAGTTCGCGACGTGGTCCTCGGCCATGATCAACGATGGTCGCCAGCGGCGAAAATCGAAGCCGCGGAAGACCTCGACCTCGTGACCCTCGACATCGACGGAGAGCAGATCGAATGGCTCCGGCGCCTCGGCTTCCCCAAGAAGATTGTCGAGCGTTCGGACCGGAACCTCGATCACGTGCGCCGGCTTCGAACCGGGCGCCATGCGTTCGCGATTGAGACCGGACAACGGACCGTCGACATGCAACGGCATTGATCGGCCGGCGTTCACCGGCGACGAGCACGCAACCGCGAAAACCTTGGCCTTGCGTGCAACCAGCAAGGCGACCGCCAGATCGGGCTGCGGTTCGATCAGCACGCCGGTCCAGCCCAGTTGCTCGAGATGCCAAGTCTGCGAGCGTTCGATTGCTTCGTTGGCTCCGACCTCGACGAAGAACCCGCGCTTTTTGTCACCGAAGAACGCACGAACGGCCTGCTCTTCTTGGCGCTGTGAAGGATGAACGGCCACGGATGAACCTTGCGGCGTCAGCGATGTTTGGAGTTGCGTTTTGAAACGCGCTTGGGCGCTCGCGACTTTTCGACGATGCGCGTCGTGCTGTGGCCCGGCACCAGATCGACCAGGATCACCCGTCCGCCCTGGGCCTCGACCACCTCGCGACCCACCACCTGATCGGGCCGATAGTCGCCGCCCTTGATCAAAACCGTCGGCCGCACCCGCCGGATCAATTCGAGCGGCGTGTCCTGCTCGAACACCACGACCAGATCGACCGCTTCGAGCCCGGCGAGGACTTCGGCGCGGGCGTGCTCGCTCTGAATCGGCCGCTCCTTGCCCTTGAGCCTGCGCACCGACGCATCGGCGTTGAGGCCGACCACCAGCCGGTCACAGGTCGCGCGCGCCTGGGCCAGCACCTTGATATGCCCCGGATGCAGCAGGTCGAACACGCCGTTGGTGAAGCCGATCCGCAGGTCCTGCACGCGCCAGCCCTTGAGCCGCGCCTCAAGCTCCCGCCAGTCGAACACGATCTTCTCCTCGGGCGCGAGCGAAGCGGACGGCAGGATGCGTGCGCGCAACTCGGCCGCCGACACGATAGCGGTTCCGGCCTTGCCGACGACCACCGATGCCGCCGCGTTGGCCGCGCGTGTGGCGTCCTCGAACGCGGCACCGAGCGCCAGCATCACGGCAAACGTGGCGACGACCGTGTCGCCCGCACCCGAAACATCCCGAACCTTCACCGAATAGGCCGGCACATGCACCGCCTTGCGGCGGCGGGCGCTCAGCAACACACCCTCCTCGCTCAGCGTCACCAGCACCGCCTCGCTGCCGACGGCGCGACGAAGGGCCTCCGCTGCCACAACCCGTTCCGCCGCGGTGCCGGCCGGAAGCCGCGTCGCATCCGCCAACTCCTTGCGATTGGGCGTGATGACCGTCGCGCCGCGATAGATTGCGAAATTGCTGCCCTTCGGATCGACCACCACCGGCTTGCCGAGCTTGCGGGCGCGGTCGATGACACTGCGGATCAAACGCGGCGTCAGAGCGCCCTTGGCGTAGTCGGACAGCACCACGGCATCCGCCCGCGGCAGCAGCACAAGCGCTCTTTCGATCAACGTCGCCTCGATCTTCGCATCGACGGACTTGGCGATCTCCCAGTCCGCCCGCAGCAAATGCGTCGAATGGTGTTCCGAGACGAATCGGAGTTTGCGTGTGGTCGGTCGCGACGGATCGACGACCAGGCGTGGCGCGATGCCGCCGCCTTCCCTCAGCGCGGACTGCAACACCTTGCCGGCCGGGTCATTGCCGACCACGCCGACAAACAGGCAGCGCGCACCCAGGCTTGCGATGTTGCGTGCGACGTTGCCCGCCCCACCGACAATCATGTCTTCCCGGCTTACGCGGATGACGGGGGACGGCGCTTCCGGCGAAATGCGCGAAACGTCGCCATAAACGAAGTCGTCGAGCATCAGGTCGCCGACGCACAGGATGGTGCGCTTGCCGATGGCCGCGAGTTGCGTCTCAAAATCGAACATGGCGCGCCGGCTCACCGATAGCGGTCGTCGGTATCGAGGAACTGCGTAACGTAGCGGCCAACGCCGTCCTCCAGCGAAGTGAAGCCGCCGTTGTAACCGGCGTGCAGCAGATTCGCGACCTTGGCCTCGGTAAAGTACTGGTACTGCCCCCGGATATTCTCCGGCATGTCGACGTATTCGATTTTCGGCTCGCGGCCCAGCGTGCCGAAGATGGCGGTGATCAGGTCGCGAAAGCTGCGCGCCTTGCCGGTGCCGACATTGAAGATGCCGGACACCTGCGGCGTCTCCAGGAGCCAGCGCACCGCCGCCACCGCATCGTCCACGTAGATGAAGTCGCGCTTCTGTTCGCCGTCGGCGATGCCATCGCGGTGCGACTTGAACAGCCGCACCGTACGGCCGGCCTTGACGTCATCGAACCGCTTGGCGACGAGACTCATCATCTCGCCCTTGTGGTATTCGTTGGGGCCGAACACGTTGAAGAACTTGAGCCCTGCCCATTGCGGCGGCAGCGCCTCCTTTCGGATCGCGCGCGCCACCAGCGCCTGGTCGAACAGGTGCTTGCTCCAGCCGTAGAGGTTGAGAGGCTTGAGAGTCTTCAAGGCGTCAGGCGTCCACTCGTCGGCAAAGCCCTGCGCTCCGTCACCATAGGTCGCCGCGGACGAGGCATAGATGAACGGCACACGCGCTGCCGTGCACCAATCCAAAAGGCGCAGCGAGCAGCGGACGTTGTTCTCCATCACCAGGTCCGCGTCGGTCGCGGTGGTCGACGAAATAGCCCCCATGTGGATGACGGCCTCGAGCTTGCGGCCCTCGAGCCAGCGGGGAAGATCCGCCGGCGCGACCACGTCCGCGATCTGGCGCTTGGCAAGGTTGCGCCATTTCTGGTCGGAGCCGAAGACATCGTTGACGACGACATCGGTCCGCCCGGCCTGGTTCAGGGCCGCCACCACATTCGAGCCGATAAACCCGGCTCCGCCCGTGACCAGAAGCATCCGTTCCCCGCCGATCCTTGAGAGGCGTTTCCTTTGCCCCACTCCGTCCGGCTGTGCAACGTGGCGTGCCACCCTGAACTCAAATGATCCTGGACAGCGCTGGTGGGGCAGGTTACCGCCTGCTCATAGGCAGCAAAGAATGAATAAAGATTCAAATAATTCAGCGACGACAGGGGCAATCCTGCTGGTGCCCTATATGTGGATCGGCGACTTCGTGCGCTGCCATTCGGTTGTCCGCCTGCTCAACGCGCGCTTTCCGCAAGCCCCGGTCGATGTCCTGACCACGACCCTGTGCGCGCCCCTGCTTGACTACATGCCGGGCGTGCGCAAGGGCATCGTGCTCGATCTGCCGCGCAAAAAACTGCCCTTCCGTCTCCACCGTGCCTTGGCGGAGCGTCTCGCCAAGGAACACTACAGCCGCTCCCTGGTAATGCCCCGGACATGGAAGGCAGCGCTCGCGCCGTTTCTCGCCGGCATCCCCGAGCGCACCGGCTTCGCCGGCGAGGTCCGTTTCGGCCTGTTGAACGATATCCGCTTCGGCGAACGGCGGCTGCCGCGCATGGTCGATCGTTGCGGGGCCTTGGCGCTGCCGAAAGGCGCGACGCTGCCCCCCGAGTGGCCCAAGCCCCAGTTGGTCCTCCCTCCT
>JAFKKQ010000530.1 GCA_017304505.1 Hyphomicrobiales bacterium
GCATCACGATCTCGACGGCGCATGTGGAATATGAGACGGCCAAGCGGCACTATGCGCATGTGGATTGCCCGGGTCACGCGGACTATGTGAAGAACATGATCACGGGCGCGGCGCAGATGGACGGCGCGATCCTGGTGGTTTCGGCGGCGGACGGCCCGATGCCGCAGACGCGCGAGCACATTCTCCTGGCGCGCCAGGTGGGCGTTCCGGCGATCGTTGTCTTCCTGAACAAGGTGGACCAGGTCGACGATCCGGAGCTTCTGGAGCTTGTCGAGCTCGAGGTTCGCGAGCTTCTGTCGAAATACGAGTTCCCGGGCGACGAGATCCCGATCATCAAGGGGTCCGCGCTTGCGGCGCTTGAGGATTCGAACAAGGAGATCGGCGAGAACGCGGTGCGTTCGCTGATGGAGGCGGTGGATGACTACATCCCGACGCCGGAGCGTCCGATCGACCTGCCGTTCCTGATGCCGATCGAGGACGTGTTCTCGATCTCGGGCCGCGGCACGGTTGTGACGGGGCGCGTGGAGCGCGGCATCGTGAAGGTGGGCGACGAGGTGGAGATCGTCGGCATCCGCGCCACGTCGAAGACGACGGTGACGGGCGTCGAGATGTTCCGCAAGCTGCTCGACCAGGGGCAGGCGGGCGACAATATCGGCGCGCTGCTGCGCGGTGTGGATCGCGAAGGCGTGGAGCGCGGGCAGGTCCTGTGCAAGCCGGGATCGGTGACGCCGCACACCAAGTTCAAGGCCGAGGCCTACATCCTGACGAAGGACGAGGGCGGACGCCATACGCCTTTCTTCACCAACTACCGTCCGCAGTTCTACTTCCGCACCACGGACGTGACGGGTGTGTGCACGCTGCCCGAAGGCACGGAGATGGTGATGCCGGGCGACAATGTGGCGATGGACGTGCAGCTGATCGTGCCGATCGCGATGGAAGAGCGCCTGCGCTTCGCCATCCGCGAGGGCGGACGTACCGTCGGTGCCGGCATCGTCGCCAAGATCATCGAGTAGTCTCAACTGAACAGTGCCGGCGGCCAGCCGCCGGCACCCTCGCGGAAACACGCAGTCAATCGAGCGCGGCGGCCGGAAATCGTGGCGCGTGCGAAGGAAAAGACGGAATGAACGGGCAGAACATCCGCATTCGCCTCAAGGCGTTTGACCA
>JAFKKQ010000352.1 GCA_017304505.1 Hyphomicrobiales bacterium
GCGATGATCCGGCCGCCGATAAAGGATTTGCGCGGTGGTCAGCCCATAGCCGGCCACCTGCTTCCGGAAGTCCGTTGAAGCCTCCTTGCCGGGGCCGTATTCGGAGTGCATCCGCTTCGACGTCATGCCCGAATCCTCCGCCATGATCGCAATAGTGTTGGCGGGGTAACCGGAATCGGCAAGCCTATTGTTTGAAATAACTGCGCGATTTCAGTGCGTTAGCAGCATCGACACGCGATTGCTGACAACGGCAAGGCGGCGGCTTTTTCATTCCGCTGGCAGTCGACAGAGATGAGTGCTAAAAAATTTCACCGTCCCTCTTGATGGATGGAACAGGCCGCTTATCTCGCGGCCTTGAGAGGAGCCGCGAAGGCAACTTCCGGCGCCTTTTCATTCCAAAATATCAGTCTTTTCAGGCTTATGGAGGATACCATGAAGTTCCGCCCGCTTCACGACCGTGTCGTCGTCAAGCGTGTCACCGCCGAGGAGAAGAGCGCCGGTGGCATCATCATCCCCGATTCCGCGCAAGAGAAGCCGTCGCAGGGCGAAGTTGTCGCTGTCGGCCCGGGCGGGCGCGACGAGGCCGGCAAGCTGATCCCGATCGACATCAAGGTCGGCGACCGGGTGCTGTTCGGCAAGTGGTCCGGCACCGAGGTCAAGATCGACGGCCAGGAGCTCCTGATCATGAAGGAGTCCGACATCATGGGCGTGATCGACGAGCCGGCAACCAAGAAGAAAGCCGCCTGACGAACCGCCTTCGCTGAAATTACGGAGTACGAAAAATGGCTGCCAAGGAAGTCAAGTTTTCCGTTGAAGCGCGCGACCGCATGCTGCGCGGCGTCGACGTGCTTGCCAACGCCGTCAAGGTGACGCTGGGTCCGAAGGGCCGCAACGTCGTCCTCGACAAGTCGTTCGGCGCTCCTCGCATCACCAAGGACGGCGTCACCGTCGCCAAGGAGATCGAGCTCGAGGACAAGTTCGAGAACATGGGCGCGCAGATGGTGCGCGAGGTCGCCTCGAAGGCCTCCGACGTCGCCGGCGACGGCACCACCACCGCCACCGTGCTGGCCCAGGCCATCGTCCGTGAGGGCGCGAAGGCCGTTGCCGCCGGCATGAACCCGATGGACCTCAAGCGCGGCATCGACCTCGCGGTCGAAGCCATCGTCGAGGACCTGAAGAAGAACTCGAAGAAGATCACCTCCAACGACGAGATTGCCCAGGTCGGCACCATTTCGGCCAACGGCGACAAGGAAATCGGCGACTACCTCGCGCAGGCCATGAAGAAGGTCGGCAACGAGGGCGTCATCACGGTGGAAGAGGCCAAGAGCCTCGAGACCGAGCTTGACGTGGTCGAGGGCATGCAGTTCGACCGCGGCTACATCTCGCCGTACTTCATCACCAACGCCGACAAGATGCGCGTTGAGATGGACGACGCCTACATCCTCATCAACGAGAAGAAGCTCTCCGGTCTGCAAGAGCTGCTTCCGCTGCTCGAAGCGGTGGTGCAGTCCGGCAAGCCGCTGCTGATCGTCGCCGAGGACGTCGAGGGCGAGGCCTTGGCGACTCTCGTCGTCAACAAGCTGCGTGGCGGCCTCAAGGTCGCGGCAGTGAAGGCTCCGGGCTTCGGCGACCGCCGCAAGGCCATGCTGCAAGACATCGCGATTCTGACCGGCGGCCAGGCGATCAGCGAAGATCTCGGCATCAAGCTCGAGAACGTCACGGTCAACATGCTTGGCAAGGCCAAGAAGGTGATGATCGACAAGGAGAACACCACAATCGTCAACGGTGCCGGCAAGAAAGCCGACATCGACGCCCGCATCGCCCAGATCAAGGCGCAGATCGAGGAAACCACCTCGGACTACGACCGCGAGAAGCTGCAAGAACGTCTGGCCAAGCTTGCGGGCGGCGTCGCGGTGATCCGCGTCGGCGGTGCGACCGAGGTCGAGGTGAAGGAACGCAAGGATCGCGTCGACGACGCGATGCACGCGACCCGCGCCGCGGTCGAGGAAGGCATCCTGCCGGGCGGCGGCGTCGCCCTGCTCCGCGCTACCGAGGCGCTGAAGAAAGTCCGCACCTCGAACGACGATCAGAAGACCGGTGTCGAGATCGTCCGCAAGGCGATCCAGGCTCCGGCGCGTCAGATCGCGCTTAACGCGGGCGAGGACGGCTCCATCATCGTCGGCAAGATCCTGGAGAAGGATCAGTACAGTTTCGGCTTCGACGCGCAGTCTGGCGATTACGTCGACATGCTCAAGAAGGGCATCATCGATCCGACCAAGGTCGTGCGGTCGGCGATCCAGGGCGCGTCGTCTGTTGCGGCGCTGCTGATCACCACCGAGGCGATGATTGCCGAGGTGCCAAAGAAGAATGCCCCTGCCATGCCGGCAATGCCGGGCGGCGGCGGGATGGACTTCTAATCCCTCTACAACTCGAAAAGCGAAGGCCCGGGGAAACCTGGGCCTTCGTCATTCTGGAGCCATGAATCGAGAAAAATAGAAACGACCACAAAAGAAGCGGTGCGCGTTCATCCGGCGTCACCGCGTCCTTGTGGCCGTCGAGGCGATGAACGAAGATCGTCGTTCATCGCCGCTTGAAAATCTTTATGCCCGAGCCATGTGACATCGGCATGACAAAGAAATCAGGGCAAATTCGCATCGGCATCGGCGGCTGGACCTTCGAGCCGTGGCGCGGTGTATTCTATCCGAAAGGGTTGGCACATGCGAAGGAACTGGCCTACGCCAGCGAACGCCTCACCTCGATTGAGGTCAATGGCACATTTTACCGCTCGCAAACGCCGACAACCTTCCGCAAATGGGCGAGCGAGGTGCCGCCGGGCTTCGTGTTCTCCCTCAAGGGCCCCCGGTTTGCCACCAACCGGCGTGTCCTCAAGGAGGCCGGCGACTCGATCAAACGCTTCCTGGATTCCGGCGTGACCGAGTTGGGCGACCACCTCGGCCCCCTGCTCTGGCAATTCGCGCCGACCAAGAAATTCGATGAAGCAGACTTCGGCGGCTTCCTCGAATTGCTGCCCGACACATTCGACGGCCGCAAGCTGCGGCACGTCGTCGAGGTGCGGCACGACAGCTTCCTTGTACCGGACTTCATCGCCATGCTGCGCCAATTCAACATGCCGGCGGTGTTCACCGACCACGTGGAATATCCCAACATCGCTGACATCACCGGCGACTTCCTCTATGCGAGGCTGCAGCGCGGCCAGGATACGGTACCCACCGCCTATCCGCCCAAAGAGATCGGCGCCTGGGTCGCACGGCTCACGGAATGGGTGCAAGGCGGGGAGCCGAAGGACCTGCCGCGCGTCGATACGGCTCACAAGCCCAAGACCGTACCACGCGACGTGTTCGCCTACGTCATCCATGAGGGCAAGGTGCGCGCGCCGGCCGCGGCAATGGCGCTGATCGAACGGCTCGGGGGCTAATCGTGGCGCGGGCCAAGCCGAAAGCAACGCCGACGCTGTTCACCATCGGCTATGAAAAGGCAACATCCGCCGCCGTTCTCGCCGAACTGAAGCGCGCCAAGGTCAAGATTCTGGTCGATACTCGTGCGGTCGCGGCATCGCGCCGGGCGGGCTTCTCCAAGCGTCAACTCGCCGCTTCGATCGATGATGCGGGCATCGCCTATCTGCACCTGCAGAAGCTCGGCACGCCGGCCGAAGGGCGCGAAGCGGCACGGGCGGGCAAGCTCGACACGCTTTGGCGCATCTACGGCAAGCACCTCGCCACTTCCGATGCCATCGCCGCGATGGAGGAGCTGGTGTCGATCGTCGGGTCGGGCCAGCCCGTCTGTCTGCTCTGCTACGAGCGCGACCACGCCTGCTGTCATCGCAGCCGCATAGCCGAGATCGTGTCCGAGCGCACGGGCGCGGGCATCGTCGATCTCATCCCGAGGCTGTTCTAACTCTTGTATCGACGAATTTTCTTCACGCGAACCGGCGCCCGCCCCACTCGAAACGCTTGGCATCCTATTCGGCCGGCTGCGGCGCCTTCAGATCGCGCTCCACACCGTTGACCAGGATCGCCACGCCGGCCGTTCCGACGACAAAGCCGAAAGCGATGATCGCTGTCACACCGAGCACGAGGCCGAAGCCGCCGCGGCTATGCAGGAACGCAATCATCGAGATCGCAGCGCCCGAGATCAGATAGGTGATGAAGTAGCGCACCGCGTAAACCCGTGCCCGCCAGGCATCGGCCGTGTAACGAGCGATGACGAAATCGTTGACCGTCACCTGGGCATAGATAAAGGCGATCGAGAATGCGAGCGCGGCCAGCAGCGCATAGCCCGTCGCGTAGACCACCCACACAATGCCGATAAACTGCATCAGCCCGGTGAACGCGAAAACCAGGTGCGCCGGATATCTCTCGATGATGCGCCCGACCGCCAACTGGGCCACCGCGCCACAGAGGAAGACGGCGGTCGCGATGCTGCCGATCTCGACCAGAGAAATGCCGCTGATGCGCTCATCGATCAGCTTCGGCAGCGCGATCGTAAGAGTGTTGAACACCAGACCGGCCGTGGTACCGATCAGGATGAACAACGCGAATACCGTCACCATAACGCCCATGCTGAGCCGCACGTCGGGCGCGGCGCTGCGTCCGGCCTTCTGCTGCCGGTCGTCCGGCACCAGGATCAAATAAGCAACGCCGGCCGCGACACAGAGTACGGCCGGAACCAGAAACGCGCCACGCCAGCCGACCCAAGCTGTCAACACCGCGGTGATGCCCGCGGCAAGCGACACGCCAAGATTGCCGCAGACGCCGTTGAAGGCGAGCGTGCGGCCGCGGTTGGTCGCCGCCGCCACAACAATCGCGGTGCCGACCGGGTGATAGATCGACGCGAACACTCCGAGCGCGAAGAGTGCTACGGCCAGCATGATGAAATTCGGCGACAGCGCTGCAGCGGCAAGGCTTAGACCGCAACCGATGTAAAACGCCACCATCATGTAGCGGCGGCTCCAACGGTCGGCGAGCCAGCCTGCCGGGAGCGAAAAAATGCCAAAGGCGAAAAAGGAAGCGGTGCCCAGCACCAGCAGTTCGCTATAAGGCCGCCCATACACGGCTTCGAGACCGATCACCACGGTTGGAAAAATCAACATCACGTAATGATCGACGCCGTGGGCTAGGTTGTTGAAGCCTATCGTGAGACGCCGACGGGTCTCGTCGCCAAAAGTCTGAACGATGGGACTCGTCATTATTGCGGCGCCCTTCTGAATCTCGCGGGTAAAACCGAGACAGCATATAGCGTGCGGCGGGTGGCTCTCCTATGCCGATTTGACAGAGCTGCCGGGTGACGGATCGCCCAATACGAAAAACGCAGATATTTCATGGAGTTTAGCGCCCTTCGCAGCGCGGCGGCACTGGACTCCGAAACCGGCGCAGACATAGTCTTGCGGGTCGCACATTGTCGGCGACGGGGCTTTGGGGGCCTCGATGGTTGTGTGGGGGCGTATCGCTACGGCGGCCGTTCTGGCCGTGGCGTTGAGCACGGTGGCGCAAACTGTTCCAGCCGAACCGGGGCCGGCTGGCCAGCTTCAACCCCGCTATCTGCTCTTTTCATCCACCGATGTCTGGCGTCAGGGCGGTTTCACGCATGGCGGCATCGTCTGGGCGCCGTCCGGCCCCGATCGCGACGGGCCGGTGCTCAAACTCATGTTCGGCGGTGGCGTCTATCGCTACGTGTCGGGCAGCCTTGGAAACATCGATGTCCAGGGCCGCGAGCTTTCCGCAGAGATCCTGCCCGGCTGGCGGTTCGTTCGCGGCAAGCTGATTGTCTCAGCTTTCCTTGGTGCCGATTTCCAACGCCACAGGCTGCTGCCGGACGATCCCTCCGCAGGATTGCGCGGCGGCTATGCCGGCGCCCGCGCCGGATTCGAACTCTGGTATGAGCCAACGGCAGCCACCATGCTCGCGGCTGACGCCTCCGGCTCGACGATTGGGCCGAGCTATTCGGCCCGGCTTGCGGCCGGCTGGCGAATACTGGACCGCTTCTATTTTGGGCCGGAGGTCTCAGGCTTCAGCGCAGACGGCAACTACAGGCAGTTTCGTGCCGGCCTGCACATCACCGGGTTGCGTATTAAAAGCTTTGAATGGTCGATGGGCCTCGGCTGGGCCACCGACAGCGACCACCACGACGGCGCTTACGGCAAGCTCGGCGTCTTCACTCGCCGCTGAACGGATCAATCCAACGTCCGACGGAACCGGGTCACCGCAATGACCATCGCAACAAGCATCAAGCCGGCCAACGTCACCGTGTCGTAGTGCAAGTCCGGCAGCGACGAGCCCTTGAGCATGATTGCCCGCACGATCCGCAAATAATGCGTCAACGGCAGGCATTCACCGATCCACTGTGCCCAAACCGGCATGCCGGCGAATGGAAACATGAACCCGGAAAGCAAGATGTTCGGCAAAAAGAACATCATCGACATCTGCACCGCCTGCAACTGGTTCTGTGCCACGGTGGAGAACGTGTAGCCGACCGATAGATTGGTGGCGATGAACAATGTGCTGAGAGCCGCCAACAGCCACAGGCTGCCGAAAACAGGGACACCGAACAGCCCGATGCCCACGCCGATAATCAAAGCCGCCTGGACAAAGCCGACGATAATGTAGGGGATGATCTTTCCGATCATGATCTCGACCGGTGTGATCGGCATCGCCAGCAGGCTTTCCATCGTCCCGCGCTCGATCTCGCGGGTGACCGATAACGCTGTGAAGATCAGCATCGTCATGGTCAGGATGGTGCCGACAAGCCCCGGCACGATATTGAGTTGTGTCGCGGCCGCCGGATTATAACGGGCGTGCGTACGGACCTCGAACAGCGGCGTGCCGCTTTCCGGCAAGCCGCGATCATGGGCGAGAGCAGACTGCAGCAGCGGCCCCAACGCTGCGACCGCCGCCCCCGAGGCAACCGGATCGGTGGCGTCGGCCGCCACCAGGATGGCAGGCCTGTCACCGCGACGCACCGCTCGCTCAAACCCACGCGGGATTTCGATGGCGAACAGAACCTCGCCCGATGCCAGAACCTCATCAAATTCGGCTTCATTCTTCAGTTGTCGTGTGATCTTGAAATACT
>JAFKKQ010000353.1:0-1202 GCA_017304505.1 Hyphomicrobiales bacterium
GCAGGCGCGCCGCGCGCGGCCGAGATGCCTCCCAGCGGCGCTTCCGCTCCGGGCGGTTCGTTCCTCGGTACGGCCGCAGCGACCGCAGCCGGCGTGGTCGGTGGCGCTTTGCTGATGAACAGCGTCCGCGGGTTGTTCGGTGGATCGCATGGCTCGCCATCGGCCGCGTTCGATTCCGGCAACAGCAAGGGAACCCCGTGGGGTGATAACGCCACCGGTGGCGATCTTGCCCGCGATGCCGGCATCAACGACATCAGCGCGGGGAGCCGGACCGCGGCCTACGATGACGCCGGGCAGTCGCAGCGCGCGGGCCTGTTCGATACGCCGGACAGCGAGGCCAACGATGCCGGCTTCGACGACGATCTTGACGACGGCGATTTCGATTTCGGCGACGACATCGATACGGCCTGAGCCGATCACATCGCGAAAAAGAAAAGGCCGCCGAGAACGGCGGCCTTTTTTATCGGTCCGGTCGCGCCGTCAGATCACAACAACCGTGGTCCCGACCTTGACGCGCCCGTAGAGGTCGATGACGTCTTCATTGCGCATGCGGATGCAGCCCGACGACACCGCCTGCCCAATGGTCCAGGGTTCGTTCGAACCGTGGATCCGGTAGAGCGACGAGCCGAGATACATTGCCCGCGCGCCGAGCGGGTTCTCCGGGCCTCCAGCCATGAAGTGCGGCAGGTCAGGCCGGCGTTGCAGCATTTCCGGCGGCGGCACCCAATCCGGCCATTCCTTCTTCGCCGAGATTTTCTTTTCACCGGCCCAGGTGAAGCCGGGCCTGCCGACGCCGATGCCGTAACGCAGTGCCGTGCCGTTGTCCTGCACCAGGAACAGGAAGCGCCGCGGAGTATCGATGATAATGGTGCCAGGCTTGGCCGGGCCATGATACGCGACGACCTGCTTGAGAAACTTCGGGTCCATCTGGCGCGACGGATCGGCCTCCACCGCCGATGCCGCAGCCTCGGGCTCGCCGCGCGCCATCACATCCGACGGCGCCACATCCGAAGGTGGGCGCGGCGCCATTGCCGGGCCGCCATTGAACAGGAATTCGATAAAACCGCCGCCGAGATCGACATTGGAACGCGCGGCGTATTGCGCGGGCGGCGCCACCCGATCGTCATGGGTTGCGGCCTGCGGCGCGATATAGGCCGGCGTGCCGGGGTGGCCGGCATAACGTTGGGCGGTGAACGAAGGTG
>JAFKKQ010000353.1:1224-8294 GCA_017304505.1 Hyphomicrobiales bacterium
ATGAGGCTCACGAGGAGCACGGAGAACACATGACGTTGCATCGATGGACTCTGTACGGGTTGCATCGGCGGAGTTAACCCCGCCGTCACCACACTACATGGTGAAAAATGTACTGATCGGTAAAAACCACCGATGACGACGCCACCTCAGCCGGTGCATCGACCCGGTTCGTCGGATTACGGTTTATTTTGAGTGAAAGGCGGCGCGTCATGGTTAACCGCACGTTTCGATATCATCGACGATCAACGCGATCTTAAGCGGAGGAGACTTAAGGGAGGCTCCAAGCGGGAGCAGCCATGCCGGTTCAACGTAAAGTCTTCAGTATCGAGCAATATGCACCCCGATGCGAACGGCTCGGACAAGTGGAAGGCAAAACAGCCGACCCCGCCTCGGCACAGCGCGCCGAAATGCCGGCGCATGAGAACGAGTTTCGCCTGATTCAGGCGGCCGTCGACCGCATCAAGAATGAAATGGCACGACTCGGTCGGAATGCGACAACGGGCGGACGAATCGCCCGCGCAAACCGCGAGTTGAAGGCGATCACCGCCGGAACCGAGGGGGCGGCCCATACGATCCTGCAGGCCGCCGAAGACATCGACGAAGCCGCCAACACATTGTCTGCGGCGCTCAAGAGCGGCCACGAGCAAGAGCTGGCCCAGGACATCCGCGATTCAGTGACCCAGATTTTCGAAGCCTGCAATTTCCAGGACGTCACCGGCCAACGCATCGCACACGTGACGGCAACGCTGACGTTTGTCGAAGAGCAGATCGCCCGGATGCTCCAGGTTTGCGACGGCGCATCGGCACCGTTGGAAACAACCGACGCAAGCCGCGAAAGCGGCAGGAAACTCCTCAACGGCCCCAGGCTGGCCGACGACTGCGGCCATTCTCCGCAAACCGAAATCGACCTGATGTTCCGCTGCGCTTAGCGGTGACCGCTGCTACGTCGGCGCCCTGGTTGCCGCGAAGGCCGGCACCTGTGCGGCGAAGCGGTCGTGCCAGGCGACAAGCTTCGGGTGCCCGGCCCGCCACGTCCCTTGGAAGCGCAGATCCCGATAGCCCAGCACGCAGGCCAGCGCGATCTGCCCGACATGAGGGGTCGCATCGATCTCCGGCGGATCAGCTTCGAGAGCTGCGAGTCCGCGCTGGCACTTGCCGGCCTGATAATCGACCCATTTGGGTTCGTGTTTTTCCGCGGCTCGCCAGCGTGCTTCATAAACCTGCAGGATCGAAGCATCGAGGATGCCATCGCACAGCGCCTGCAGCCGCAGCGCGGCAAAGCGGGCGGCCGGCTCGCGCGGAATAATCCGGCCGCCGCCGGCGCGATGATCGAGATAGTCCAGGATCACCCGTGAATCGAACAGCGTTGAGCCGTCTTCCAGAACCAGCGTTGGAATCTTTCCGAGGGGATTTTGCCGCCGCACCGTATCCGCAGCGTTGGTCGGATCGGCAGGCTCGACGGTGATGCCGTCGGCCAACCCGAGTATGCTCGCGGCGATGCTGACCTTGCGGCCAAAGGGTGAGGCCGGAGTAGAACGCAGGATCATCATGGTGATTTTTCTCAATCAAGAATTTCACCGCCGCGGCCGACGGGGCGGCCCCGGTGGATACGAAAGACCGTCGTCACGCGAGTGGGTATTAAGCCAACCCGTACCTCAGGCAGAACCGATCGTCAGCCGGTAACGACCAGATTCACAGCTTTCGGTCCCTTGCCCTTTTTATCGGGCTCGACCTCGAACTGAATCCGCTGCCCTTCGGTCAGCGACTTCAATCCGGCGTGCTCGACCGCGGTGATGTGCACGAACACATCGCGGCCGCCGTCGTCCGGCTTGATGAAGCCATACCCGCGCTCACCGTTGAAGAATTTGACCGTACCGCTCATGGCCATCGGGAAACTCCTTCCCCCCGCAATTGCTTCGCTGCCGCCCGTGCGGCAGTTCGGCCGGACATTCGCGATCGGAGAAAGTGTCAGCCCAGAAGGCCCCAGTCACTCCGCCGACCCCCCACATGGAGGCGGAACGTCAAAGCCAGCCTGCCTAAATTAGACATAATGCAGGCCGGGTGGAAGGAGGTGGCGGCATCAGGATACGGATTCACCGGCCAGCCAATCGAGCGTCAGCCGCGGTGCTGCGCCGCGGGATAAGACCTGGGCCAGCGCCGGAAGCAGGACCTTGAGCTCATCGTGCAAGGTCCACGGCGGGTTGACGGCGATCAGCCCGCTGCCGAGCAGCCCGGTGTCTCCATCGGCCGGCGGAAGCACCAGTTCGACCCGTAGAATCTTCGCGATGCGGAGGCGGGAGAGACGTTTTGCGAAGGCTGCAACCTCAGCCGCGTCCTTGATCGGGTACCACATCAAATAGCTGCCGCTTGGCCATTTCCGGTGCGCCGCCGCAAGCCCTTGCGCCAGGCGGGAAAACTCATCCGGCCGCTCGAAGGGGGGATCGATCAGCACCAGCCCGCGCCGCTCCTTCGGCGGCACGTAGGCGAGCAAGGCCTTCCAGCCATCGATCGCGACGGCCTTGGCCCGCGCGTCGCCGCGCAGATGGCGTTCGAGAGCGCCCGCGGCCTGCGGCTCAAGCTCGCAGGCGATAAACCGGTCCTGCCCGCGCAACAGCGCCTGAACAAGCACCGGGGAGCCGGGATAGGTGGCAAGCCCGCCACCAGGATTGAGCGCCGTCACCCTATCGAGATAGGGCGCGAGCAGAGCGCGGACCGGCGGGTCAATTTTGCCATGCAGCAACCGGCCAATGCCGTTGCGCCATTCCTGCGTCTTGCCGGCTTCGGCGCCGCCAAGGTCGTAGCAGCCGGCCCCGGCGTGAGTGTCGATCACGCGGAAGGCCGCGGGCTTCCCGCGCAGGTGCATCAGCACGCGGCACAGCACCGCGTGCTTGACGACGTCGGCAAAATTGCCCGCGTGATAGGCGTGACGATAGTTCATATCGGTTGCGTTCGCGCCGCCATTAACGATGCGGTGCGTTCTGTCTAATCGGCGATGGCGATTTTGGATAGGCTGGCACGCGCCGGTGGGGACCGGCGGATGAGGGACGGTCGTGGGACGGATCGTACGTGGGGCCGCACTTTTGGTGCCGCTCGTTTATTTTTATGGACAGCCAGCGATGGGGCGATGGCGCCCGGCTGCGCTGGATCAATCCATCGCTGAATTTCGCCTAGCCGTCGACCAAGCGGCGCGAGACAGCTATGGGGGATATCATATGCTCGCGGATTTATGGTCGATGCGGAAAGTGCAGGCGGCGCTGCAGAAGCTCAACGCCACGCTGTAACGCACGCGGTGTCGTGCGAGCCGGTGCCGCTCCATCGCAATCCGCCGGCCGCATCGTAGCGTGCGGAATCAACCGCCCCGCACCGGTGGCATGTTGAGCTTGTCGCGCCGGCAGGCGTTGTGATTCACCTCGGCGCAATCGCGAAAGCGCAAGTCCTTGCCCATGCAGATGCGAACTTCGCTGAGCCTCGTGCCCCCACAGGTGACGGCAATGCCGGCGCGGGAAAGCCCGGGGTTGGCTTTGACGAAGGCTTCTTCGACCTCGTCCGGGCTCACGACCCGTGTGGCTTTGGGCGACGTGTAGATTTCGGGAATCTTCACCGCTTCACGCGCCTTGCGCACCAAATCGAAATAAGCTCGCGGGCCGAGCCCCGAGCAGGTGCCGTGATTGTCCCACTCGTGGAAGACAAGCCGAGGCGCAGGCATCAGATCCAACATCGAAGTCATGATGTTGCGGCCGAGCCGAGGCGCCGGCACCTGGCAGTCGCTTGGAAAGCCGCGCTCGTACTGCGGCCACAGCCCATGCACGACGAAGGAATAGGGCCGCCCGCTGCACTGTGCGCCGCCGTTGCGGCCGCGTTCCTCCGTATCCCTGCAGAATGACGGCGACCACGACAGCGACAGCACATAGAAATCGAAATGTCCGGGCTGGTTGCGCCGCTGCTCCTGCGCGGATGCCGAACTAAGAACCGTCGAGAGCAAAAGCACCGCCAGCGCAGCCGAACGAAAACCGGCACCCATCATCGAAACGCCTCCGCGATATGAAACGGCTGACATCCTGTCGTGCCGGATGCGGCTTAAGGGCCGGCCACTTTGCAGGCGGGATTGTAGGCCCAGTTGCGGTCGACACCGACCACGCACCATTCGACGCCCCACGTCGCCCCGATGATACCGCCATCCTCAACGATGGAGTAGCGGACCGGCCGCCACCGCCCGTCGGAGACATGAGCGCGCGCTGTGCAATAGCGGCGTGGGATTGTGCCATCGGCCCAAGGACGGAACGCAACCTCGCGTATCCGATCGAACTCCACGATCTGCAGCCCGGAATTCCAAAAGCGGCCTTCCTTGGTGGCAAAGCGCGTCTGGATCGTGGAAAGGGCCGCCGGCTCGTTGCAAGCCGGAACCTGGGAATCGAACCGCGGGCCGATGAGGTAGACGTTCTTTTCAAACCAATTGGCCGCGCCGGCCGGTGCGCTCGCGGTGGCCGCAATGAGCGCCATCCCCAACGCCACCCCCACGGCACGCAGACGAAATGCCGGTGTTCGAATGTTCACCTGACCCTCCCCGCGCAAAAAATCAGCCAACATCAGTTCAACACAAAATCGCCCAGCGTCAACGTCCCACGTGAATGGCACGCCGCCAAGTTCATCCTAACACAACCGCCGCGGCTTTTTTCGCCGCCACGCCCGCGTTGGCCACAATTTTACCGTTGGGACAATGGCCTCTGCCGAGGCCATTTCATTTGCAAAATAAGGCCCTCACTCCCTGACGTGGGGCACCTGCGCCGACTGCGACTTCCAATGCACCAGACTGTCGGCGATGATCTTCATCGAGGTCATGGCCGCCTGGCTCAACGTCGCATAGCCCGCGATCTCCCGCTGCACGCGCTCGCCTTCGTTGCGCAGCATGTCACGGACACTGACAAGCTCCGCGATCACCCGCTCGATCTCGGCGACCGAGGAGCCGGACGCACGCTCAATAAGCGAGCTGATGCCCTCAGGCGTGGCCTCACCGTTTTCCTGCCGGGCGCGGCGGAACGCGGATACGTCGCGGCGCACGAAGGCGCGGATCTCGCCTTCCACTTGCTCCACCGCGGCCGTCGCAGCCGCGGCAGCCTGATCTGTTTCGGCCGTCCGTTCAGGTTTGGTAACGGTCATGTTCAACTCCTTCTTTCTCTCGCTGTGTGGCGATCACGCTCCCCAAGAGTCGGCGATTACGCGCGCGGCGATTGCGACATGGCACTGGGGCGGCAACGTGACGCTTCCGCGGCATTGCCGGGAATCCACCGGCATGGAAGCTGCCCGCCCTGGCCCGCCTACCAAACGTGCTTGAAGCCGGCGGTGATGCTCTTCTGGCTCGTGGACATGCCGGCGTCTTCGAGCGACGTCGTAACCTTGACCGGTCCGAATAGCGTCTGCTCCAGGCTGAACTTGTTGTGCCATAGCGCATCGCCGGTGGATGTCCCCCCGCTCGCCGAGAGCGTGGTCCCGGAGGGCTTAAAATTGAGGCGAACCGATTCGGCAGCGGCCCATACTGGCGAGGGGCCTTCAACCGGCGTTGTCGGCGTCGCATCGGCCGCCCACGGCACGGCCGATATTGCAGGAGAGACCGGCCCCAGCGTTTGCGTAACCGAGTAGCTGTTCTGCAGCGCCACCGACAGATTCCGGCTGAGCGGCACCGTGCGGCTGAGGGTCGCGCCAAGCCGTCCCTCGTCGTTGCCGCTGTCATAGCGTGCATCGACGGCGGTCTTGTCAAAGCCCAACGGCGAGAGGCCCGGCATCGTCAGGCTCCCCCAGATTGCGCCGGAGGATGGCTCCGGCGTAACGCCGCGCACGAGATTGTCCGATGGGACGGGGCTCGCCGGCGCGGAAAGGCTGACATCGGCGCCGACCTTCGTTTCCCACCCCGTCGGCAATGATCGGCCCATCGTCAACGACGCCGAGCCGTCGGGGTTGTCGGTGCGGCTGCCGAACGTCGGCGACGATTTCACCGGCGGCGCGGTATCATTGGCCGCCGCAACACGCACCGGAAGCAGCAGAGCAAGACCGGCGGCAACCCAGAACCATCGCAACAAAGCAGACTGCAGCATGCGGTCGTCCAAACGGATGAAACCCGCCACGCCGACCGTGACGCGATGATCATTGTTGTCGGGCCGGCCGGTTAAGCGATCCTTGCCGGATGCCCGACAAATGCGGCAACGATGGGGAATCTTTGTGGCCGCGCGTTTGCGCAACCGGCGCAACTTTGCTTTCAATAGCCGATCAGGATTTCGCCGACCGCAGGCTTGACCGCGCGCACATTCGCATCGCTGGAAAGCAGTTCCTTGTCCCCCGCGACGGCGTTGCGGGCCTGTTGAGGGGCCTTCGCATCCTCGAACAGGCGCATGCCGACCTTGCAGCCTCCCGGCAGCACGCTCAGGGCACCGCCCTCCCATCCGACCACCGAGGCCGAACCGTCGGCGCCGAAACCGCCGATCTTGAACGGACGCTTGTTCAGCTTCTCCAGGGTCGCGATCGGAAGACCAAGCTTCAGGCCCTTCGGCGCGACCCATTGCGACTTTCCGTTGATCGCAATCACCGACGGATTGGCATGGGTGGCGTTATCGTTCCAGAGCACCTCGAGGCGGCGCCGAGGGTCGCTCGGAAAAAGGATCGACGCATCGAGCCTGCTGCCTCCCTGTCCATCAACCTGTCCGAACACGATGTTGCGGGCATCGTATTTGAGGGCGAGCTTGAGGTGCGTTGAATCTTTGGCAAAGACCCCGCTGCAAGCCAGGACGTGAGACGGCGGCTTCGGCGCGGGCTTATGCGCCGCCGGCGGCGCGTGCTGCAGAGGCTCGGCCTGTGGCGTCGCGGTCTGCACCGGAGATCGTTTCGGCGCAGCCTGCGGCGACGCTGCCGCGCGGCCGGAATTGGCACGGGGCGGCGACGGCTCAGGCCAGCGATTCTGCACGGGCGGCGCGGACTGCGGCCAGCGGTCCTGCACCGTTGGTGCCGGCGCACCGGGCGGCGGGGGAAACTGGGCCAGCGCGATGGCTGGATAGGCCACGACGACGGCTGCAGCCAGCGCG
>JAFKKQ010000354.1 GCA_017304505.1 Hyphomicrobiales bacterium
CCACGCGCCCAGGATGATGGTGAACTGCATCACGACAATGCGGGCGTAGAGGCCCGTCACGATCTCGCCGTGCGACAGAGGGGCCGCGGCCGGCTGCGGCGCGCGGCCCTGCCGGCGCGCGAGCAGGTTGCGCATCGGCGCTTCCAGCAGAGGCATCGCCTGGGCAAGCGCCATGATCAGGAGCGGAACCCAAAGTCCCTCTTCAACCAGTGCGACGCGAAAGAATTCCAGCACTCCGCCGGTCCGCTGCGGCCAGTCGCCTGAGAACAGCAGCCATAGGAAGACGAAGTGGACACCGATGAATATTCCGGCGTGAAAGGTGAAGAACAGGGCAAGGCCGATGCGGCTGGAGGCGCGCGCCGGCTTGCCGTCACCCGAGATCGCGACTTGCAGGATGGTGCGGACCGCGACGATGACGGTTTCCATCCAATACAGCGTCAGGAGCAGGAAGGCGTCCCAGCCCCAGGTCAGCACGCCCACCAGCGGAATGAGGTTGGCGATCAGCGTGATGACGGTGGCCGGCTCGCGCCAGGGCGGCCGCGCCGGGACCTTTGCAGCCGCCGCGCCGCCGTGATCGCCCATCTGTGATGCCCTCGATTCGATTTCGGACCGCATGGTAACCCGGCATTAACCCAAATAACGCTGCCTATGACCGGAAAGACCGGTCAGGTGCCCTAGTTTGGTCAAGTTTCGCGGGACTTTCTGCCCCCGCCGGTGGCGGACGGCGGGACGATTGCGCGAAATGTCGAGGCTGCGGGAGTTCGCATGGCGAACCGCGGCCCATTGATCCAACCCAATGCGCCTGCCGGTTGCCGGCCGACGGAGTTCGGTCGGCTTTGGCTTGAGAGCCGGAAGGACGTGATGCGATGAATCCTGGCGATGTGGCGCATTCGGTGCTGCCGCTCACTTCCTCCGACCTGTCGCTGTTCGCGCTGTTCTGGCAGGCGCACTGGCTGGTGAAGTGTGTGATGCTTGGCCTCTTGATCGCTTCGGTCTGGGTCTGGGCGATCGTGATCGACAAGGTCATGCTTTACACCCGCACCCGCCGCGCGATGGACCGCTTCGAGCAGGCGTTCTGGTCGGGGCAGTCGCTGGAAGAACTCTACAAGACGCTGTCGGCACGGCCGGCGCATTCGATGGCGGCACTGTTTGTCGCCGCCATGCGCGAATGGAAGCGCAGCTTCGAGAGCCACGCCCGCTCGTTTGCCGGTCTGCAGACCCGCATCGAGAAGGTGATGGATGTCACCATCGCCCGCGAGGTCGAGCGGCTGGAGCGGCGGCTCCTGGTGCTCGCAACGGTCGGTTCCGCCGGCCCGTTCATCGGTCTGTTCGGCACGGTCTGGGGCATCATGACGAGCTTCCAGTCGATCGCCGCTTCCAAGAACACCTCGCTCGCGGTCGTGGCGCCGGGCATCGCCGAGGCGCTGTTCGCGACCGCAATGGGCCTGATCGCGGCCATACCGGCGACGATTTTCTATAACAAGTTCATCTCCGAGGTGAATCGCCAGGCTCAGCGCCTGGAGGGTTTCGCCGACGAATTCTCCGCGATCCTGTCGCGGCAGATCGACGAGCGCGGCGCGCAATAGGGTCGCCGGAGACGGATCATGGGCATCGGCGGCGGCGCAAGTACGGGAGTCTTCGGCAAGCGGCGGCATCGCCGTGCGGCGGTGATGAGCGAGATCAACGTAACCCCGATGGTCGACGTCATGCTGGTGTTGCTCATCATCTTCATGGTGTCGGCGCCGCTGCTGACCGTCGGCGTGCCGATCGATCTGCCCCAGACCCAGGCTTCGAGCCTGGACCAGGCCGACAAGGAGCCGCTGGCGATTTCGGTCAACACCAAGGGCCAGGTGTTTCTGCAGAACAGCGAGATCAAGCTCGACGAACTGGTTCCCAAGCTCAAGGCGATCACTGAGGCGCGCGGCGGCAACGACGAGCGCATCTACGTTCGCGGCGACAAGAGTGTTGATTATGGTACGGTGATGAAGGTCATGGGACGGCTTTCCGCCGCCGGCTTCCGCAAGGTGGCCCTGGTCACGGAGGTGGAGCAGGGCTCGTGAAACCGCCTGAGATGAAAACCGGCCTGACGATTTCGGCGCTCGCGCACGCAGCGTTGCTGCTGTGGGGGCTGCTCTCGCTCGCCGCGCGTCCGCTCGAGGCTGCGCCGACCGACGCGCTGCCGGTGGACATCATCTCCGACAAGCAGTTTTCCGAAATGACCAAGGGCGTGAAGAACGCCCCGAAGGACGCCAAGCCCGCGCCGCTGGTCGAGAAGGTCGGCGACCCCAAGCCGGTCGACGACTCCACCGCCAAGATCAACGAGAAGAAAGAACTCAAGGCTTCCAAGGCCGAGGTCGAGCCGCCTCCGCCGCCGCCCGAACCCAAGCCGAAGCCGAAGCCGCCCGAGGCCAAGCCTGAAAAGAAGCCGCCGCCGAAGGTCGATCCCATCGCCGAGACCCTGAAGAAGGAGGAGGCGAAAAAGAAGGCCGAGGAAAAGAAGGCGCAGGAAAAGGCCAAGGAGGAGGCCAAGCGCAAGCCGCCGCCGAAGCCCCAACCGAAATTCGATCCGAACAAGATCGCGGCACTGCTCGACAAGCGCGAGCCGCAGCGTCAGGCGTCCGTTGGCGAAACGCTTGTGCCAGTGCCGGGGCTCGGCACGCCGACCGGCAGCGCGGCCAAGTTGTCGCAGAGCGAAATCGACGCGCTGCGTGCGCGGCTGATGCAATTGTGGAATGTGCCGGCTGGCGTGCAGAATCCGGACGAGCTGAAGGTGACGATTCTCGTCACCATCGGCCGGGATCGGAAGTTGAGCGCGCCGCCGCGCGTGCTGACCAGCGGCAGGGGGCCGTTGTATGTCGCCGCGCGCGACAGCGCGGTGCGCGCGCTGTTCCTCAGCCAGCCGTTCGATATGCTGCGGCCCGACCACTATGAACAGTGGAAGGAAATCGAGATCACCTTCGATCCTCGCTATATGTTTGGCGGCGGCTGACGAGGGCCATTAAGGACCGATATCTGACATGAACGCATATCGTTCGACCGAAAGTTCTTCGCTCGGGGGGCGCGGGCTTTTGTTGAGCCGCAGGACGCTGCTGACCGGTGCGGCCGCAGGCATAGCGGTGGGATTGCAATCCCGCCCCGCCGGCGCCGTGGTCAAGCTCGACGTGACGCAAGGCAATGTCCAACCGATGCCGATCGCCTTGCCGGATTTCGTCGGCGGCGCACCGGCGGATACCGATATCGGCCGCAACGTCACACAGGTCATCACCGCCAACCTGAAGCGCTCGGGCCTGTTCGCGCCGATCGACCCGCAAGCCTTCATCGAGCGGATTTCCAACATCGACGCTGTGCCCCGCTTTGCCGATTGGCGCGCGATCAACGCTCAGGCTCTGGTCACCGGCCGCATGACCCGCCAGCCGGATGGCCGTCTCAAGGCCGAGTTCCGGCTGTGGGACGTGGCCGCGTCCCAGCAGTTGACCGGCCAGCAATATTTCACCGCGCCCGACAACTGGCGCCGTATCGCCCACATCATTTCGGATGCGATCTATCAGCGGCTGACCGGCGAGATGGGTTACTTCGACAGCCGCGTGGTGTTCGTCGATGAATCCGGATCGAAGGAACAGCGCGTCAAGCGGCTTGCCATCATGGATCAGGACGGCGCCAATGTGCGCTATCTGACGCGCGGTGACGATCTGGTGGTGACGCCGCGGTTCTCTCCTTCGACGCAGGAGATCACCTATATGTCGTTCGGCGGGCGCGAGCCGCGCGTGTTCCTGCTGAACATCGAGACCGGCCAGCGCGAGATCGTCGGCAATTTCCCGAACATGAGTTTCTCGCCGCGGTTCTCGCCCGACGGTCAGCGCGTCGTGATGAGCCTGCAGCAGGGCAGCAACTCGAATCTTTACGTGATGGACTTGCGGTCCAAGGCGATGACGCGGCTCACCGACACTGCCGCGATCGACACCGCGCCGTCCTATTCGCCGGACGGCACCCGCATCTGCTTCGAGAGCGACCGCGGCGGCACGCAGCAGATTTACATCATGGGCGCCGGCGGCGGCGCGGCGCAGCGCATCAGCTTCGGCCAGGGCCGCTATGCGACGCCGGTGTGGTCGCCGCGCGGCGATGCCATCGCTTTTACCAAGATGGGACAGGGCGACTTTGCCATCGGTGTCATGAAGCCGGACGGTTCGGGCGAACGCATCCTGACCGAGGGTTATCACAACGAAGGCCCGACGTTCGCGCCCAACGGACGCGTGCTGATGTTCTTCCGCGATCCCGGCGGTAATTCGGGACCGTCGCTCTACACAATCGACATCACGGGCCGTAACGAGCAACGCGTGCCGACACCGGGCTTCGCTTCCGATCCCGCGTGGTCGCCGTTGCTGTCGTGATGTCAAACGCAGCGAGACCGAACTCCTGTGATTTGGATTCGTTCTCATGGACGCGCGCCACAGAGCGGACACGTTCACGCCGCATTAACCATGACATTACGTTTCTGTCGGAAACGCTTTTTTCGCGACCGTGACAACGCCTCGTCAAGGTTGACGGAACGTTCGCTTAACGAAGCTCCTGTTAGACCAGGGCAGGTCCGGCAAAGCTCGGAGAACGGAGGCACCGGAATGACCAGTATGTTTCGTAATATTCGTGGCGCAGGACTCGTTGCGGCGTTGATCGCCGGTCTTTCGCTGTCAGCCTGTGCCAACAAGCAGCAAGCGAACGATTCGTTGGCGTCCGCCGGTATGGCTACGCCAGGCAGTCAACAAGACTTCGTCGTCAACGTTGGCGATCGCGTCTTCTTCGAGACCGATTCGACCGAACTCACGCCGCAGTCCCGCGCCACGCTCGACAAGCAGGCGCAGTGGTTGCAGCAGTACGGCAATTACGCCTTCACGATCGAGGGCCATGCCGACGAGCGCGGCACGCGCGAATACAACTTCGCGCTCGGTGCGCGCCGCGCTCAGGCAGTGCGGGATTATCTGGCTTCGCGCGGCATTCGGGTGTCGCGGATGCGAACCATTTCCTACGGCAAGGAACGGCCGGTCGCCGTTTGCAATGATATCTCATGCTGGTCGCAGAACCGCCGTGCTGTGACGGTGCTCGGCGCCACGTCGTAAGGCGTCGCATAATGGCCCGACTGAACTCCGGCGCCCGAAAGGGCGCCGGCGTGTTTTTGCGGTACGCGCTCCCCCGTTGCGCCGCCGGATCGCCAGTCACATTTTGGTCCTGATCGAACCGCTATGCTAAGAAGCCGCCGACAAATCGAACGCTCCGCCGAATCGAACGTTTCACCATGACCAGCCTTTTCTCCCGCGGGCTTACGGCAGCGGCTTTGGCCGCCGGGCTCAGCGTCGTTTCAGCCGTGGCCTTCGCGCAGGACAACGGCCCGTTCAACCCGCTCGACCGCCTGTTCGGCAACCGGCCGTCGGCGGATGTTGAGCAGTCCGGGCCTGGCAACCGGCAAGGGCCGACCACCGACCAGGTGCTGCGCATCGAGAAGCTGGAAGCGCAGATCCGCCAGATGACAGGCACCATCGAACAACTGCAGCATCGCAACCAGCAGCTCGAAACGCAGATTCGCGGCATGGGAGGTGCGGTTTCGGGCGGTGCGGTTTCGGGCGGTGCGGTTGCGGGAGGCGCAGCCGCGCCGGGTCAGCCATTGCCGCCGATGCAGCAGTCGATGCGGCAGCCTTCGATGCAGCGCTCGGCGGTGGAGCCGCCGCCCATGCGGCAGCAAGGTGTATCGCCGTCCTCGCCGCCGCCGGCGTCAGGACGGTCCTCCGACGTTTTCAATCCATCGCAAAATCCCAACGCGCCTGGCGCGCCGCGCCCCCTTGGCAGCATGCCGGTCGAGCCGCCTCCGGTGGTCACGGCGGACTCCCCGGTGGGTGCGCCCGGCGGCCGCACAGCGGGCGCTCCGCTCGATCTTTCGACGCTTTCGGGCAACCCCGGCGTCCGCGGGTCCAGCCCGTCGTCGCCTCGCGGCGGATTGTTGCCGCCGCCGCCCTCGCGCAACCCCAGCGCGACCGGGGCGGTGGCTTCGGTGGCGCCACCGACGGACACGCCGCAAGGCTATTACGACCTCGGCTACGGCTATGTGTTGCGCAAGGACTATGCGCTGGCGGAACAAACCTTCCAGCAGTTCCTCAGCAAATATCCAAACGACCGGCGCGCGCCGGACGCGCAGTTCTGGCTTGGCGAGAGCCTGTTCCAGCGCCAGCAGTATGACGCCGCCGCGCAGTCGTTCCTCGATCTGTCGACCAAGCACAGCACGCACGCCAAGGCGCCGGAGGCGTTGTTGCGGCTGGCGCAATCGCTCGCAGCGATGAAGCAGAAGGAAATGTCCTGCGCCACGCTCGCCGAGGTGGGCCGCAAATATCCCAAAGCCTCGGCCAGCGTGAAGCAGGGCGTCGAGCGCGAGCAGAAGCGTGTCCACTGCTGACGGCGCTGCGCCGCTCGCGTCCGCTGAAATCCCGCCGCTGTTCGCCGACCTTGCCGATTGTCCGGCTCTTGTCCTCGCCGTTTCCGGCGGTCCCGACTCGACCGCGCTGCTGACGCTGGCCACGCGGTGGCGCAAAGCGCGCCGCCGCGGGCCGAAGCTTGTCGCGATCACCGTCGATCACGGCTTGCGCCCGGAGGCCGGCCGCGAAGCTGTCGCGGTGAAACGGTTCGCACGCTCCCTCGGCGTCGAGCATGGCACGCTGCGCTGGAACGGTCGCAAGCCTTCCGCCGGACTCCAGGAGAAAGCGCGCGAGGCGCGCTACCGCCTGCTCGCGGACGCGGCGCGCAAAGCCGGCGCGCGGCATGTGCTCACCGCCCACACGCTCGACGATCAGGCGGAGACCGTGCTGATCCGGCTGGCGCGCGGCAGCGGCGTCAGCGGACTTGCCGCCATGTCGCGCATCGCACCGCTGCCGGGGGCAGCGGATCTTTTGCTGGTCCGGCCGCTGCTGGAGGTGCCGAAAGCGCGGTTGGTTGCGACCTTGCGCAAATCCCGCATCCCCTATGCCGACGATCCGAGCAATCGCAATCCAAGCTGCCCGCCTGGCTTTGTTGGCGCGCCGGGTCCGTCGGGTTGAGGCGGCGCTGGAAGTTGTGATCGATGCGGCGGCGGCCGCGCTCGCGCCGGGGCTTTGGCCGCCGGCCGGGCCGATCGAGTTCCCGGCCGCTCGTCTTGAGGCGCTGCCGGCCGAGGTGGCGTTGCGGCTCCTCGGCCGTGCGGTCCGCTCGGTGGGTGACGAGGGTCCGGTCGAACTCGGCAAGCTCGAAGTCCTCGCGGCGGCGCTGTTTGCCCCTACGGTGGCCTCTGGGGGGGCGGCGCGGTTCCGGCGCACGCTGGCCGGAGCCGTTGTCACCCGCGCCGGCGATCGCCTGGTGGTTGAGCGCGCCCCGGCCCGGCGAGGCAGAATCGCTCCGAAACGGCCTTAACCAAACTCAAAGCCGGGGGGCGCAGTCTCTGTCTGCGGCGTCCGGCCGGGTTAGAATGCCACGGAAACGCGCGTCCTTATGCGTGGGCGCTTCCTCGGCGCTTCCCTTGGCAGCGGGCGACCACGGACCTACATTAGCCGGACTTGTCGGCAAATGTGGTTGCAATGCGCCGCCGGACGCCGGGGGCGCCAACGCCCTGGGTTCTAGCGAAATGGGCAGGAAAGACGAATTGGGATGAACGCCAATCTCCGCAACTTCGCGCTCTGGGTCATTATCGTCCTGCTGCTGCTGGCGTTATTCACGCTGTTCCAGAACCCTGGGCAGCGGGCCGCCTCGACCGATATCTCCTTTTCCCAGCTCCTGACCGAGGTTGACGGCGGCAAGGTCCGCGACGTCCTGATCCAGGGGCCGGAAATTCACGGCACCTTCACCGATGGCCGCAGCTTCCAGACCTACGCTCCCAACGACCCGTCGCTGATCCAGCGGCTCTACGGCAAGGGCGTTTCCATCACAGCGCGGCCGCAGGGCGACAGCGTGCCGTGGTTCGTGTCGCTTCTGGTGTCATGGCTGCCGTTCATCGCATTGATTGGCGTGTGGATTTTTCTGTCGCGCCAGATGCAGGGGGCGGGCGGCAAGGCATTGGGCTTCGGCAAGTCGCGCGCCAAGCTTCTGACCGAGGCGCACGGCCGCATCACGTTTGAGGACGTGGCCGGCGTCGACGAGGCCAAGCAGGACTTGCAGGAAATCGTCGAGTTCCTGCGCGATCCCGGAAAATTCCAGCGCCTCGGCGGACGCATTCCGCGCGGCGTGCTGCTGGTCGGCCCGCCGGGCACCGGCAAGACGCTGATCGCGCGTGCGGTTGCCGGCGAAGCCAACGTGCCGTTCTTCACCATCTCGGGTTCGGACTTCGTCGAGATGTTCGTCGGCGTCGGCGCGAGCCGCGTGCGCGACATGTTCGAGCAGGCGAAGAAGAACGCACCGTGCATCATCTTCATCGACGAAATCGACGCGGTCGGGCGCCATCGTGGCGCGGGCCTGGGCGGCGGCAACGACGAGCGCGAGCAGACGCTGAACCAGTTGCTGGTCGAGATGGACGGCTTCGAGGCCAACGAAGGCATCATCCTGATCGCCGCGACCAACCGGCCCGACGTGCTCGATCCGGCGCTGCTGCGTCCGGGTCGCTTCGACCGCCAGGTGGTGGTGCCGAACCCCGACATCGTCGGCCGCGAAAGCATCCTCAAGGTCCATGTCCGCAAGGTGCCGCTGGCACCCGACGTGAATTTGAAAACCATCGCGCGTGGCACGCCGGGATTCTCCGGCGCCGATCTCGCCAACCTCGTCAACGAAGCCGCATTGATGGCTGCGCGCCGAAACAAGCGCATGGTGACGCAGGGCGAGTTCGAGGATGCCAAGGACAAGGTGATGATGGGCGCCGAGCGCAAGTCGCTCGTCATGACCGAGGAAGAGAAGATGCTGACCGCCTATCACGAGGGCGGCCACGCGATCCTCGCGCTCAACGTCAAGGCCACCGACCCGGTGCACAAGGCGACGATCATTCCGCGCGGGCGCGCGCTCGGTATGGTCATGCAGTTGCCGGAGCGCGACAAGCTGTCGATGACCTATGAGCAGATGACCTCGCGGCTTGCCATCATGATGGGCGGCCGCGTGGCCGAGGAGATGATCTTCGGCAAGGACAAGGTCACGTCCGGCGCGCAGTCCGACATCGAGCAGGCGACGCGGCTCGCTCGCATGATGGTGACACGCTGGGGCTTCTCCGAAGAGCTTGGCGCTGTCTCCTACGGTGAGAACCAGGACGAGGTGTTCCTCGGCATGTCGGTGGCGCGCCAGCAGAACATCTCCGAGGAGACGGCTCGCAAGATCGATGCCGAGGTGAAGCGGCTGGTCGAGGAGGGACACTCCGAGGCGCGTGCCGTGCTGGAAGCCAAGCGCAACGACCTGGAGACGCTGGCCAAGGGCCTGCTCGAATTCGAGACGCTCAGCGGCGACGAGATCAAGGATCTGCTGGCCGGCAAGCGCCCGGTGCGCGAGAGCGTGATCGAGCCGCAGACGCCGCGCTCGTCCGCGGTGCCGCCGGCGGGCAAGGGCCGTCCGCGGCCGGATGCGCCGCCGACCGGCCCGATGGAGCCGCAGCCGCAGGCGTAGTTGTTCGGTCTTGCAGGGATGGATGCTGTCAACGCCCGCGAAAGCGGGCGTTTCAGTACCTAGAATGCTTGTCGATCGGATATCTGCCCTCCCAGGCCCGACGGTGCGCTTCAATGTCTTTGCAAAACCGTGTCGACCCATTTGGAACGTTGTTCGCCACGCCGGCGCGAGGGTTGTTCTTGGGCAACCGCGGCGGGCGCATCCACACGGACGAAAAGACACTGACACGGCGGCGCTGGGCGTCGCGGCAGTGGATTTGCTGCGTGCTCGATTTCAAAGGGCGTCAGCGCGATGTCTGGGGCCGCTCTTACACCGAACTGTTCTTTCTCGATGAGGTCACCGCGCTCGCGGCGGGCCACAGGCCTTGTTTCGAATGCCGCCGCAGGGACGCCGAAGCGTTCGCGCAAGCGTGGCGGCAGGCGTTCAAACTCAACGCGCGGCCTCGCGCTTCGGACATGGACGACCGGCTGCATGCCGAACGGCTCGACGGCCGTGGCAAGCGCCGGCATCGCGCTGCGATCGACGGTCTGCCCGACGGTGCGGTCATTGCACTGGGGGAGAGTGCGTTCGCCGTGCGTGGCGATGCGTTGTTGCGCTGGACTCCGGAGGGGTATGCGGACCGTCGGCCGAGGCCGCGTGATGAAGCCGTCGATGTGCTTACGCCGCCCGCCGTGCTGGCTGTGCTGACGGCCGGATATTGCCCGCAATGGCATCCCAGCGCCGGGTCGTGAGGCGCGCTGCTATGGCTTCCAGAATTTAGCGACGATGGCCGCCATGACGCCCAGCATGGCCATCACCAGCGCAAGCGAATAAGGCCAGCCGCCCGCCTCATAGGCGAGGCCGGGCAGCCAGCCACCGAACGTGCCGCCGACGTAAAATGACATGACGTAAAGCCCGACCGCAGAGGATGTACCGGTCCTGGCGGTGATGGCGACGAAGCCGGTCGACGACGCCTGGGTGATCAAGCCGCAGGTCGAGGCAATGACGAGGCTGATGAGGAGGCCCGCGGCCCAGAACGAGAGGACGCAGAGCACGAGGGTGCGCCGGCCGAGCCAGGCAATGGCGCGGCCAAGCCACAGCGCCGCCGCGGACCCCACCAGATAAACGACGAAGATCGAGCCAAGAAACGCGGG
>JAFKKQ010000355.1 GCA_017304505.1 Hyphomicrobiales bacterium
GCGGGCTCATGGTATGGTGAGGGATGCAAGTCGTTAATCCACAACGTCAAAACCTGAAACGCAAAGCTGGAACGGCTTCCCCCCCGGCTATCCGCACTGTGACCGTGCTCGGTGCTACCGGCTCGGTCGGGACCAGCACGGTCGATCTGCTCAAGCGCGGCAACGGGCGATATCAGGTCGAGGCCGTGACGGCGCACCGCAACGCCGCGCAGCTTGCGCAGATCGCGCGCGATCTCTGCGCACGGGTGGCCGTGGTTGCCGATCCATCCGCCTATGCCGAACTGAAAGCCGCGCTTGCGGGCTCGGGCATAGAGGCCGCAAGCGGCGAGGCCGCCGTGATCGAGGCCGCTGAGCGGCCGGCGGACTGGATCATGGCGGCGGTCAGTGGATCCGTTGGCTTGAAGCCGACGCTTGCCGCGGCCAAGCTCGGCCGAACCGTCGCGCTCGCCAACAAGGAATGTCTTGTGTGCGCCGGTGGCATGTTCATGCGCACGGCCGCCGCCGCCGGCGCAACAGTGCTGCCGGTCGACTCCGAACATAACGCCATCTTTCAGGCGCTGAGCGCAGGTCCGCGCGAAGACGTCAGCCGCGTCGTGATCACCGCATCCGGCGGTCCGTTTCGCACCTGGACGCGCGACGCGATGCGGGCCGCCACGGTCGAACAGGCGCTGAAGCACCCAAACTGGTCGATGGGGCCGAAGATCACCATCGATTCCGCGACGATGATGAACAAATGCCTCGAACTGATCGAGGCCGCTTCATCCACGGCATGGTCGAGTACCGGGATGGCTCGGTGGTGGCGCAATTGGGCTCGCCGGATATGCGGATCCCGATCGCCCATTGCCTGGCATGGCCAACCCGGATCGACGGCCCCGCGGCGCGACTCGACCTCGCCCGCGTCGGATCGTTGACGTTTGAGGCTCCCGACCCGGATCGTTTTCCGGCATTGGCGTTGGGCCGGCGCGCGCTGGAAACAGGCGGGGCGGCGCCGACCGTCCTTAACGCCGCCAACGAGGTGGCGGTGGCGGCGTTCATCGGCCGCCGGATCGGCTTTGGCGGAATTGCCGAACTGGTCGAGGCGACGCTCAACGCGGCCGAGCAGCGCAATGCCCTTGCGGAACCGCAAGATATCGACGAGGCGCTGGCCGTTGACCATATAGCAAGATCGCTGGCACACGATCTCTTGCCTGAAATAGCCGCAAAGTCATTCTAGGTTTCTTGGCTGGGGGAAGGCCGAACGGTGGGGACGGTCCCGAAAAATGGACATTTTCAATCATTTCGCACTCTGGGGCGGCGGCTGGACCGGATGGATCATTCCGTTCCTGTTCGGATTGAGCGCCGTTGTCTTTTTTCACGAGCTCGGTCACTTCCTGATTGCCCGGCTTTGCGGGGTCCAGGTGTTGACGTTCTCGGTGGGTTTCGGGCCGGAACTTATCGGCTTTAACGATCGTCACGGCACCCGCTGGAAGATCGCAGCGATTCCGCTTGGCGGCTATGTGAGGTTTCTCGGCGACGAGAACGCGGCAAGCGTTCCGGATCAGGATGCCGTTGGCGGCATGACCGAGGACGAGCGCCGCCGGAGCTTTTTCCACCAGACGGTCGGCAAGCGTGCGGCAATCGTGGCGGCCGGCCCGTTTGCCAACTTCATCCTGGCTATCGCGATCTTTGCCGTGATCTTCATGATCTACGGCAAGCAGACGACAACGGCACGGATCGATGCGGTGCAGCCCAACTCTCCAGCCGCCGCGGCAGGACTGCAACCCGGAGACGTGGTGCTTGCCATCAACGGCTCACGAATCGAGAGCTTCTCCGACATGCAGCGGATCGTGAGCGCCAGCGCCGAGCGCACGCTGCAATTCGAGATCGAGCGTGGAGGCGCGAACGTAACGCTAGCCGCCACACCCGCACTCAAGCAGGGCAAAGACGGATTCGGCAACAACTCCTGCCACGCTGTCCTGGGCGTAAGCCGTTCGATGACGCCGACGGATGTGAAAACGGAGGCTGTCGGCCCCGCAACCGCCGTTTGGCTCGGCGCCCGCAAGACCTGGTTCATTATCGACAGGACCTTCACCTATATCGGCGGACTGTGCACGGGACGTGAGTGTGCCGATCAACTGGGCGGCCCGATTCGCATCGCTCAGATTTCCGGTCAGGTGGCCACGCTGGGCTTTCTGCCGGTGCTCGACCTGGCGGGAATGCTGTCGGTTTCGATCGGGCTTCTCAACCTGTTTCCGGTTCCGCTGCTCGATGGCGGTCACCTTTTGTTCTATGGAATCGAAGCCTCGCGCGGGCGCCCGCTGTCCGTCCGAAGCCAGGAAATCGGCTTCCGGATTGGATTCGCGATTGTGGTTATGTTGATGATCTTTACAGTCTTTAATGACACGATCGCCCTGCTGCCGCGACTTTGGGCGTCGTAAAAATACATCACCGGGCGTTTTCTGCGGGAAAGAGGGCCAATGCGACACACAGTTGTGTTGCAGATCGGGAAAAAGCCTGTAGAAACATGCTGCTGACGAGATTCCGCCGCAACGCCGAGCAATCGGTAAAAAGGGTTTAAAGGGCGCGTTTCGCATGAATTCGTGGGTGCGGTGGCTGAGGGGCCTGGGTCTGGCCGGTGCGGTTCTTTCCGGCGGCGTGTTCGGTACAGCCTTTGGGGCGATCGCGACGGCGGTCCCCGCTGTGGCCCAACCGGCAACCTCCATTGTCGTGGAAGGCAACCGGCGGGTCGAGGCGGACACCATCCGCTCCTATTTCCACGTCAACCCCGGCGAGCGGCTCGACAGTTACAAGATCGACCAGGCCATCAAGGCGCTCTACGCCACGGGTCTGTTCCAGGATGTTCGCATCAACCCGTCGGCCGGCCGGCTGGTCGTGTCGGTGGTCGAAAATCCGGTGATCAATCGGGTTGCCTTCGAGGGCAACAAGAAGATCAAGGACGAACAGCTCGGCGTCGAAGTGCAATCCAAGCCCCGGGGCACGCTGTCGCGCCCGACCGTTCAATCCGATGTGCAGCGTCTCGTGGACATTTACCGGCGCAACGGTCGGTTCGACGTTCGCGTCGACCCCAAGATCATCGAACTGCCGAACAACCGCGTCGATCTCGTGTTCGAGATCAAGGAAGGCGAGAAAACCGGCGTCAAGAAGATTCGCTTTGTTGGCAACAAAGCCTATGGCGACCAACGTCTGAAAGACGAGATCAAGACGACGGAAACGATGCCGTTTTTCGGCTTCCTGCAGCAGGCCGACATTTACGACCCGGACCGGGTCGAGGCTGACCGGGATCTGATTCGCCGTTTCTACCTGAAGCATGGCTATGCCGACGTGCGCGTCGTGTCCGCGACTTCGGTTTACGATCCGGCGCAGAAGGGCTTCATCGTCACGTTCACGATCGACGAGGGCCCGCGCTACCAGTTCGGCAAGGTCACCATCCAATCCAACGTGCCGTCGGTCGATGCGAAGTCGCTTTATTCGCGCCTGCGCGCTTCGTCCGGGGCGGTCTACAATGCCGAGGCGGTCGAGAAGTCCGTCGAAAACCTGTCGATCGAGGTGGCGCGCCGCGGCTATCCGTTCGCGGTTGTTCGTCCGCACGGCGATCGCGACCAGGCTACCCGCCGCATCAGCGTGACGTTCAATATCGACGAGGGCCCGCGCGTCTACGTCGAACGCATCAACATCCACGGCAACACCCGCACCCGCGATTACGTGATCCGGCGCGAGTTCGATATTGCCGAGGGCGATGCCTATAACCGTGCGCTGGTGGATCGCGCCGAGCGACGATTGAAGAACCTGAACTACTTCAAGAGCGTCAAGATCACCAACGAACCCGGCTCTGCGCCCGATCGCGTTGTGCTGAACGTCGACGTTGAGGATATGCCGACGGGCGAATTCTCGATCGCCGGCGGCTATTCGACGGCCAATGGCGCGATGGCGGAGCTCAGCATCGCCGAGCGCAACCTGCTCGGCCGGGGCCAGTTCGCGAAATTCGCAGTGCAATACGGCCAGTACACCAAGGGCTTCCAGGTGTCCTTCGCCGATCCGTATTTCATGGGTTACCGCATCGGCGTCGGCGCGGACCTGTTCATGCGCCAGACCCTGGCGTCGAACTATGTGTCCTACGACAGCGAGACCGCCGGCATCGCGTTGCGCGCGGGTTTTGCACTGAGCGAGGAACTGTCGTTCCAGGCGCGATACAGCATCTATCAGCAGAAGATCACGCTGCCATACGTTCTGAACAACTGTCAGTACACCACAGAAGCATTGAACTTTCAGGCAGGCAGCGGACCTGGGGTGCAGCCCGGCAACCCTTGCTATGATGACGGCGAAGCCTCGCTGGCCATTCGCAAGGAACTGGCTGCCGGGCGTGTGCTGGTGTCGATGCTCGGTTATACGCTCGCTTACAGCACGCTCGACAACAACCGCAACCCGACCAGCGGCATCTATGCCGAGTTCAAGCAGGATTTCGCCGGCGCGGGTGGCGACGTGAACTTCATCCGGTCGACCGCCGATCTGCGCAGCTACTACGAGATGTTTTCCGATGTCGTTGCCGTGCTCCACTTGCAGGGCGGCAACATCACGGGCTGGGGCAGCAAGGACCTGCGCATGCTGGATCACTTCCAGATGGGTCCGAACCTGGTCCGCGGCTTCGAGCCGGCCGGTTTCGGTCCGCGCGATCTGACCAACCCGCTGCGGCAGGATGCGCTTGGCGGCACGATGTACTGGGGTGCGAGCGTCGAGGCGCAGGCGCCGTTTACCTTCCTGCCCAAGGACGTGGGACTGAAGGGCGCGGTGTTCGCCGATCCCGGCTCGCTCTGGGACTATAAAGGCCCGACCTCTTGGGATGTGACGGGGGAGACGCTGAATCCCGCCGACAGCTCCAAGATCCGGGCGTCCGTTGGCGTCGGCTTGATCTGGAACTCGCCGTTCGGCCCCCTGCGGTTCGACTACTCGTTCCCGCTGCTCAAGGAGCCCTACGACCGGGTCCAGCAGTTCCGTTTTGGCGGCGGCACGAAGTTCTAGAAACCTAAAAAATGGGACGGGTGCCTGTCCTGAAGTGACGGGTCCCGGCAAGGCCGGCCGGTATCGTGGTGCGATTACCGTCTGGCCCGGGTCGCCGACGGCATGCTAATCCGACATCACGGCTTGGTGCCTTGCACGGTGTCTGCCCCACGGCAGGCGCAGGTATACGGGGTAGCCCGGCGGCGGGCGGCGGTACGCACACGGAGCCGGATTGGCGAAGGGGAAAACGGGATATGAGCGGCGAGACGCTTGAGGCCATCGGGATCAAGGAAATCCTTGCCGCGCTTCCCCATCGATATCCGTTCCTGCTGGTCGACCGCATCGTCGATATCCGCGGCGACGAGCATGGCATCGGTATCAAGAACGTGACCGCCAACGAGCCGCAGTTCGTCGGCCACTTCCCGAACAATCCGGTGATGCCGGGCGTGCTGTTGCTTGAGGGAATGGCCCAGACCGCCGGGACCCTGTGCATCCGCTCGTTGCCGGGGCAGGTGAAGCCGGGGTTGGTCTATTTCCTGACCATCGACAAGGCCAAGTTCCGCAAACCCGTGCTTCCCGGCGACGTCCTCGAATATCACATGAACAAGATCAAGCAGCGGCGGAACATGTGGTGGTTTCGCGGGGAGGCCAAAGTCGGCGCCGAGATTGTCGCCGAGGCTGAGCTCGGCGCCATGATTGCAGAGGCCTGAGCGTGCCGCGGATCGATCCCACGTCGCGCGTGTCGGACGGCGCGAAGCTCGCCGACGATGTCGAGATCGGCCCGTTCTGTACCGTCGGCCCCAGCGTAGACCTGCGAGACGGCGTTCGGCTGCTGTCCCACGTCAACCTTTCCGGTGTGACGACAATCGGCGAACGCACGGCGATCTACCCGTTCGCGTCGCTTGGCACGCCGCCGCAATCCAACGGCTATCGCGGCGGTGCGACGCGCCTGACGATCGGCAGCGATTGCCGCATCCGCGAGGGCGTCACCGTGAGCACCGGCACGGAAGACGCCGGCGGGGTCACCACCGTCGGCGACCGTTGTTTCCTGATGGCCAACTCTCACGTCGGGCACGACTGCCATGTCGGCAACGACGTCATTTTCGCCAACGGCGCGGTGCTCGGCGGGCACGTCGTTGTCGGCGATCATGTGTTCATCGGCGGCAACGCTGCCGTCCACCAGTTCGTACGGATCGGCGAGGGGGCGATGCTGGGTGGGTTGAGCGGCATCACCAGGGATATCATTCCGTTCGGCTTTGCATTCGGGCCGAAAGCCAATCTCGTCGGGCTCAATGTCGTTGGCCTCAAGCGCCGCAAATTCACGCGCGCCGACATTCACCGTATGCGGCGCGCCTATCGCACGCTGTTCTTCGGTGACACCCTGTTCGCCGCCCGCCTGCAGCAGGTGATCGAGGAATTTTCCGCCGACCCTGTGGTCGACAAAATCATAACCTTCATCCGGAACAGCGGGTCGCGGCCGTTGATGATGCCCGCTTCGGACGACAGCGGGTCGGATTCAGCCGTGCCATAAGCGAGGTGCGGCGGGCAAGACAACGTGAACAAGATGATGAGCGAGGGGATGCAGGACGCATCGAACGCCGAACCCGGCCTCGCGATCATTTGCGGGGGCGGCAGCTTGCCATTCGCGCTGGCCGACGCCGCCGCGCGCCGCGGCCGCCGTGTCGTGCTGTTCGCGCTGCGCGGCTGGGCCGATCCGCAACGTGTCGCCGGCTACCCGCATCATTGGACCTGGATGGGCCAGTTCAGCCGTTTCATGCGGCTTGCGGCCGCCGAAGGTTGCCGCGACGTCGCATTGATCGGTTCGGTCTCGCGGCCCTCGTTGTGGCGGATACGGCCGGATCTTCGGGTGCTGCGGTTGATGCCGCAGATCCTGAGCCTGTTTCGAGGCGGCGACGATCATCTGCAATCGGGTATCGGGCGGCTGTTCGAGCAGAACGGCTTTCGCTTGCTTGGACCGAAGGAGATCGCGCCGGAATTGCTCATGTCGCATGGTCTGGTTGGAGCGCGTGAACCGAACGCGCGTGACCGGGCGGATATTGTCCGCGCGGTTACGTTGCTCAATGCAACAAGTCCCTTCGACATCGGCCAGGCGGTCATCGTCGCCGAGAACCAGGTTCTTGCTGTCGAGGGCCCTGAGGGCACGGACCGGATGTTGGCGCGCGTCGCAGAGTTGCGTCGGAACGGGCGCATTCGAAGCGCGGCAGGCACCGGCGTTCTCGTCAAGGCGGTGAAGATCGGTCAGGATCACCGCATCGATCTGCCTTCGATTGGGCCGCAGACCGTGGAGATGGCGGGCGCCGCCGGCCTTGCCGGCCTTGCCGTGGTTGCCGGCTCCACCATCGTTGCCGAACCGGAACGTATCGCCGCGGTCGCCGACCGGGCGAAGGTTTTCGTGGCCGGCGTCGATGACGACGGGACGCTTCGATGAGCGCTCCTGCGCCAGAGCCATCGGCCGAGCGGCCGGGCGGACTGGAAATTTTCCTGGTTGCGGCCGAGGAGTCGGGCGACCGGTTGGGCGGCGCGCTGATCCGCGCGCTTCGCCAGCGCGCCAGCGTACCGGTCCACATCTCGGGCGTCGGCGGACGCGAGATGATCGCCGAAGGACTCGACAGCCTGTTGCCGATCGACGATTTCTCCATCATCGGCTTTGCCGCGATTCCGCGCCGGTTGCCGCGAATTCTGCACCACATGGTGAAGACAGTGCGCGCCGTGCT
>JAFKKQ010000525.1 GCA_017304505.1 Hyphomicrobiales bacterium
ACATCGGCAAGGAAGCCGAGGTGAAGCGCCTGATCGAATGGATGAACAACAACGGCATGGGGCGTTTCGAGACCGAGGACGGTCTCGTGGGCGGCACCTGCTACGACGCGCATGGCGTCGCGGTGACGGACGAGACGGTCGAAAAGGCGCAGAACGCCGACGCCGTGATCTTCGGCGCCGTCGGCGGCCCGAAATGGGACGCGAACCCCTACGACCAGCGCCCCGAAGCCGGCCTGCTGCGCCTGCGCAAGGACCTTGCCCTGTTCGGTAATCTGCGCCCCGCGCTCTGCTACCCGGCGCTCGCCGCCTCCTCGAGCCTGAAGGCCGAAGTGGTCGAGGGCCTCGACATCATGATCGTCCGCGAGCTGACGGGCGGCGTCTATTTCGGCGAGCCGAAGACGATCACCGATCTCGGCAACGGGCAGAAGCGCGGCGTCGACACGCAGGTCTACGACACCTACGAGATCGAGCGCATCGGCCGCATCGCCTTCGAGCTGGCGCGCAAGCGCCGCAACAAGGTCACGTCGATGGAGAAGCGCAACGTCATGAAGACGGGCGTGCTCTGGAACGAGGTGATGACCGCGCTGCACAAGCGCGAATTCGCCGACGTCGAACTGGAGCACCAGCTTGCCGATTCGGGCGGCATGCAGCTCGTGAAATGGCCGAAGCAGTTCGACGTGATCGTCACGGACAATCTGTTCGGCGACATGCTTTCCGATATCGCCGCGATGCTCACGGGCTCCATCGGCATGCTGCCCTCCGCCTCGCTCGGCGAGGTCAACCCGAAGACCGGCAAGCGCAAGGCGATGTACGAGCCGGTGCACGGTTCTGCGCCCGACATCGCCGGCAAGGGCCTCGCCAATCCGCTGGCGATGATCGCGTCCTTCGCGATGGCGCTGCGCTACTCGTTCGACATGCTGCGCGAAGCGGAGCTGATCGAGAAGGCCGTCGCGGCCGTGCTGGCGCGGGGCCTGCGCACCGCCGACATCAAATCCGCTGGCGACGTGTCGGTCAGCACGTCCGAGATGGGCGCGGCCGTCATCGAGGAACTCGCCAATGCGGGCTGACGGCCGGCCGCGAGGCCTAATCTCACCAAAGCAGAAAGCCGCGGCCCGTCATGGACCGCGGCTTTCTGATTCTCTCAAACTG
>JAFKKQ010000356.1 GCA_017304505.1 Hyphomicrobiales bacterium
ACCTTCGGCTTCCTGGTCGGCGAGATCATCCGCCGGGCCTCAGGCAAGACGATCGCGGAGGTGCTGCGCGAGGAGGTGGCCGGGCCGCTCGGCGTCGCCGACGAGCTCTTCTTCGCCGTCCCGGCGCCGGAGGCGGCCAGCGTGAAGGTGATCTCCCCGGTCACCGGGTGACCGTCCGCGGACACGATCCGGTAGGTC
Source organism: Hyphomicrobiales bacterium (assembly GCA_017304505.1). Lineage (GTDB taxonomy): Bacteria > Pseudomonadota > Alphaproteobacteria > Rhizobiales > Xanthobacteraceae > Z2-YC6860. The sequence continues at coordinate 199 of JAFKKQ010000356.1, forward strand.
ATTCGATGGTCCCTCTGTATCCCGCCGTTGTTCCGCGGCGTCGGCCCGTGCGGGCGCCCAGCGCCTGTCTCGACGCCCTAAAAAAGGCGGGAGCGTGACCTGGGATGCGCGCTTGATTAGCCGAATTCGGCGCTTCGATAAAGCCTCTCGCGGACGGAAACAACAGCGCGAAGGTGCGTCCGGCGGACGCGGAAAGCCGTCCATTTCGCCGAATCCGCCTGTGCAATCCCGCCTATGTTAGACATTCACCAAACAATGATTCGAGCGAGGTGAAGAGGCCGTCCGTGTCCGATCCGCGCCTGTCCGCCTCCAAATGCCGACGCCGCAGAACCGCAAGCGTCCTGTTGGCCGGAGCGCTCGCGCTGCTGTGCGTAGGCATTGCAATGGGCGCCGCACAGGCCCGGCCCGGCGTGCCGGAGTACGGCATCGCCATGCATGGAGAGCCGGCACTGCCGCCGGATTTCGACCATGTGCGCTACGTCAACCCTCACGCACCCAAGGGCGGCCGCCTGACGCAAGGCGTGCTCGGCACGTTCGACAGCCTCAATCCGTTCATCGTCAAAGGGCTCGCGCTGCCGCAAATCCGCGGCTACGTGGTCGAAAGCTTGCTCGCGCGCAGCTACGACGAGCCGTTCACGCTGTATGGATTGCTGGCGTACACGGTCGAAACCGACGCGGAACGCACCCACGTCACCTTCACGCTCAATCCGGCCGCGAAGTTCTCCGACGGTCAGCCGGTCACCGCGGAAGACGTGATTTTCTCCTGGCAACTCCTGCGCGACAAAGGCCGGCCGAACTACCGCACTTACTACAGCAAGGTCGCCAAGGCCGAGGCGTTGTCGGACCGTGTTGTGCGTTTCGATCTCACCGGCGCCAACGACCGCGAGTTGCCGCTTATCCTCGGACTGATGCCGGTGCTGGCGAAACACGCCGTCAATCCCGAGACATTCGAGGAAACCACGTTCGGTCCCATCGTCGGCAGCGGTCCCTACGTGATCGGCGAGGTCGATGCCGGCCGCAGCGTCACGCTCAAACGCGACCCCAACTATTGGGGGCGCGACCTGCCGATCAATCGCGGTTTCTGGAATTTCGACGAAGTCCGTTTCGATTTCTATCGCGACGCCAACTCGCACTTCGAGGCGTTCAAGAAGGGACTCTACGACGTGCGCGCGGAGACCGATCCCGGACGGTGGGAGACCGGCTACGATGTGCCGGCCGTTCACGACGGCCGCATCGTCAAAGAGTCGTTTCCGACCGGACTGCCGAAAACGTTCTCGGCATTCGTTTTCAACACCAGGCGGCCGATTTTCGCCGACGTGCGCGTTCGCGAGGCGCTCGGCCTCCTGCTCGATTTCCAATGGCTCAACCGCAACTTCTTTTTCGGCCGCTATCAGCGCTCGGCGAGTTATTTCGAGGGTTCGGAGCTTTCGGCACGCGGCCGGCCCGCGGACGCCCGCGAGCGTGCGCTGCTCGCGCCCTTCCCCCGCGCCGTGCGCGCCGACATCATGAACGGGACCTGGCAGCCGCCCGTCACCGACGGCTCGGGCCGCGACCGCAGCACGCTCAAGCGCGCGCTGACGCTGCTGCGTTCCGCGGGCTACGAACTGTCCGGCACCGTGCTGCGGTCGCACGCGACGCATCGGCCGTTCGCGTTCGAGATCCTGGTCACCACCAAGGACCAGGAGCGGCTGGCGCTGCCGTGCAACACGACCGGCGGCGACTCACTTATGATTTCGACATGATCGAATACCGGTGGGATCAATCGCTGTCGCCCGGCAACGAGCAGGCGTTCTACTGGGGCTCGGCAGCAGCCGATGCCGACGGCACACGCAATTACATGGGCGTCAAGAGTCCCGCGATCGACGCCATGATCGCCGCAATCCTGGAGGCGCGCGAGCGCAGCGAATTCGTCTCGGCCACACGGGCGCTCGACCGCGTGCTGATGTCGGGATTTTATGTGGTGCCGCTGTTCCACCTGCCCGAACAATGGGTCGCGCGCTGGACGGACATCCAACACCCGTTGCAAACGTCGCTGTTTGGCTACCTGCCGGAAACCTGGTGGCGCAAAGCGCCAGCGAGGCGCGATTGAAATGGCGGAGCGCGGACCGTGATTCTCGGCGGCCCCAAGACAACGGACACGAACGCGCACGCCGGGGCAACCACCCTCGATAGCTTGTTTCATTACGCCGCCGCGCGCCGGCCGGACGCCATCGCCCTCGCCGATCCGCCGAACCGCGAGCATTTCACCGACGGCCCGCCGCGCCGCTTGACCTACGCGCAGGCCGACCGCGCCATCTCGGCTATCGCAGCACGCCTGCACGCACTTGGGCTGCACGCCGACGCCGTGATCGGCATGCAGCTTCCCAATACGGTCGAGGCGGTGCTGACGGTCCTCGGTATCATCCGCGCCGGCATGATCGCGGCCCCTCTGCCGCTGTTGTGGCGGCGCGCCGAAATGGCGGACGTGATCGAGCGGCTCGGGGCGAAGGCGATCATCACGGCCACACGTGCGGGGGCATTCGCTCCCTGCGAACTTGCCATGCAAGTCGCAGCCGAGCTTTTCCGCGTCCGGCACGTCTGCAGCTTTGGCCGCAACCCACCCGATGGCGTGGTGCCGCTCGACGAACTGCTCGATGGACATGTCACGCTCCCTGCTCCCCGGTTTGTGCGCGATGGCAACGCAGCCTGCCATGTCGCCCTGGTGACATGGGCCGTCACCCCAACGGGCCGCGCAGCGGTCGCGCGCAATCACACCGAGCTGATCGCCGGCGGATTGGCCGCCGTGTTGGAATGCAGCCTGCCGCAAAACGCGAGGATTCTCGGTTGCATCGCCACAAGCTCGTTCGCCGGCTTCGCGACGACGGCCATGCCGTGGCTGCTGACGGGCGGAACGCTGTCGCTGCATCACGGCTTCGATCCGAAGGCTTTCACGGCGCAGGACGAAAACGATCGCTGCGACACAATGGTCGTGCCGGGAGCATTGGTGCCGCTGCTGCAGGACGCGGGCTTGTTTGGACATGCCGCCCTGAAGAACGTGCTCGCGGTTTGGCGTGCGCCGGAACGCCTGTCGGTCAGTCCGACGTGGCGCCACCCGAACGCCCGGCTAACCGACGTGCTTGCGTTTGGCGAGATCGCATTGCTGGGCTCGCGCCGCACGGCGGCGGGCCGGCCCGAGCCGCTCCCAGCCTACGAAATGCGCGTACCGCGCGGCGGTGGCGACGGCGTGCTCATCGCGGAAATGGCCCGCACGCCGACCGGCACGCTGGCGCTGCGCGGGGCAATGGTGCCGTGCCATGCCTTTCCGCCCGGCGTCGAGCGTCTTCACGCGCCGCGTCTGCAGGCCGACCCAGGCGGTTTCGTCGACACCGGCTATTCCTGCCGGATCGACCGGGCCAACGGCACGCTTGCTGTGACCGCCCCCCCTCCCGGCGTAGTCGCCATCGGCGGCTACCATTTCCTACAGAGCGAACTGACCCGGCTGGTCAAGCGCGCCAACGGCGGCGCCTATGTCACGGCCCTGCCGGACACGCTGACCGGGCATCGGCTTGCCGGCATCGCCGGCGCGCCCGGCGACGTGCATTCGCGCCTGAGGGAGCTTGGAGCCAACCCGCTGCTGGCCGCCGCCTTCGCGCAGCGGCGCAACCCGAAGGCGGCATAGGCACTCCAAAAAACGCCACCTGTCGTTGACCGGGCGTTAATGGCCCATGCGTAGGGTGTCGCACCCGTTCCTGGTGTTGCGTATCAGCCCCCATGTCGCTGCAAGGCCCCATTCTTATCATCGCGGACAAGCCCGCCATCCGGTTGGCGCAGGCGTTGACCGAAGCCGGCGCATTTCCGGTTATCGAAGCATCGTGGCCCGGCGCACAAACGGCGCTGGCCGAGGTGAAACCGTCCGCCGTCGTGATCGCGGCGCTTGATCCCGCCCACGCCGAAACCGCGCAGACGCTGACACGGCAGGCCGCGGCAGCATCGCCGTTCATCCCGGTGCTCGCGCGCCTCCGAGAGGATGCGGCCATCGCATTGCCCGATACGTTGCCGATCCGCGAGGACGCTCCGGTCGAGCGTCTGATCGCGCGCCTGTCGGCTGCGCTTCGCGTGCGCGCGCTGCAGGCCACGGTGTCGAGCCGATCGCTCGCGCTCAAGGCCGAGCGCGGCATCGTTGCCGAGTTGCCGGATGGCGATCCGCTCGATGCCGCCACCGTGCTTCTGATCGGCCGGGGCCGCCACCATCCGACGCTGAGTGTCGCCGTGGGCGAGCGCATGGGCGTGGTCGGTGCGCTGAGCGTAGACACCGCCGCGCGCTGTCTCGCCGCGCGCGAGGTTGACGGCGTCGTGATCGGCGACGGCCTGGCTGCCGGCGCGGTCGAGGCGTTCCTGACGCTGTTTTCAGAAGATCCGCGCTTTCGCGAACTCCCGGTCGCACTTCTCGGCGGCACCAGTGAGAACTCGTCACCGCCGAATCTTGTCTGCGCCCGCGATCCGCTGCTGCTGCTGCAGCGCGCGATCCCGCTGATCCGGCTGCGGGCGTTTGAGACCGCGCTTAAACGCCTGCTGGCGTCGATCGAGTGCAAGGGCATGCTCGATCCGCAAACGGGCCTGCTCAACAGTGCCGCCTTCGGCCCCGCGCTGGGGCTTGCCATCGAAGATGCCGGCGAGCGCGGGGTTGGACTTTCGCTGGCCCGGTTCGCATTCGAATATCCGATCGACCATCGCACCAGTTTCGATGCCGCACGCCTCGTGAGCCGCCTGCTCCGCGACAGCGACTTCGCTTGCCGGCAGGAGGATGGGTCCATCCTGCTGGTCTACGGCGACACCGACCTGCGCGACGCCCATGTCGCCGCGCGCAGGCTCGCGAGCGCACTCAAACACACCATGCTGCGGCCGGGCGGCGAGAGCCCGGCGGCGGGTCCTTCCGTGACGCTCGCGACGCTCAAATCCACCGACACCGTCCTCACGTTGCTGGCACGGGTCATCCCCCGGCCGGTTGTCGCCGCTTGATTGCGGGCTTAAGTCTGGCAGGCCAGAAAGCGAGGCCGCCATGTCCGACCACATGCCCGATCATCGGAACACCGCCGCTCCCCTCACGATCGATGTCGTCTCGGACGTGGTTTGTCCGTGGTGTTTCATTGGGAAGCGAAGACTTGAGAAGGCGTTGGCGCTCAAGCCGGACATTCCGGTTGAGGTCCGTTTCCGCCCCTATTTCCTCAATCCGTGGGTGCCGCGGGAGGGGATGAGCCGGGACGACTACCTCACCGCGAAATTCGGCTCGCCTGAGCGGTATCAAGGCATCGCCGGTCGCGTGGCAGCGACCGCGCGGGCCGAGGGACTGGTTTACGCCTCCGACAAGATGCAGCGCCAGCCCAACACGCTCGACAGCCATCGCCTGATCCTGTGGGCTGACGCCATCGGCAAGGCCGCACAGATGAAGCAACGCCTGATGGATCTTTACTTCACCGAAGGCGGCGACTTGTCCGATCCCGAAGTGCTCGTGCGCGCGGCAGCCGACGTCGGCCTCGACGCCGGCGAAATTCGCAAACGGCTGGCAAGCGACGCCGACGTGGCCGCGGTCGAGAAGGCGGCCGCGAACGCCAAGGACGCCGGCATCGACGGCGTGCCGACTTACATCCTCGGCGGTGTTGCGGCGCTAAGCGGCGCGCAACCGCCCGAAGTCCTTGCCGACGCAATCGAGCAGATCGCGACCAACCGCGAGAAGTTCCTCGCCGAGCAGCGCGCCGCCGCGCGCTGACGTTCGTTCATTCTGCCCGCTTCGGCTGTCCGTCGCAGCCGCCGAGGAGCGTCAATGCCCGCCGTCACCATCACGTCGATCGACACCGTCATGCTGCGCATTCCGCTCGACACCTGGGCGCCGCCGCCGATGTACGCGGGCAAGCCGCGCACGGATGTCGAGGCGGTCTATGTGCGGGTCGCGACCAGCGCCGGCGTTGTCGGCTGGGGCGAGTCCTTCGGCAGCACCTGGTCGCTGATCCCGGCGGTCTTCGACAAATGGATCCGGCCGCTCGCGGTCGGCCAGGACCCGACCGATCCCGAGTTGATGCCGAAGATCGAGCGCCTGCTGCACGGGCTGGGCCGCGCCGGTCCGATCATGCACGTCGTCAGCGGCCTCGACATCGCGCTGCTGGATATCCGCGGCAAGCTTGAGGGCGTCTCGGTGTCGAAGCTGCTCGGCGGCGCCAAGCGCAAGCGCGTCGAAACCTATGCGTCTCTGCTGCAGTATTCGGGCAACGTCGAGCACGTCAAACGCAACACGGCCCGCGCGCTCGAACGCGGCTACAAGCACATCAAGCTGCACGAGCGCACCGCCGATGCGGTCGCGGCGGCGCGCGGCGTGACCGGCCCCGGCATTCCGATCATGGTCGACACCAATTGCGCCTGGACACCGGAACAGGCGCAGGCGCCGGTCGCGGCGATGGCGCCGTCGAAGCCGCATTGGGTCGAGGAGCCGATCTGGCCGCCGGAGGATTTCGAATCCCTGGCCAACTTGCGCAAGGCGACGGGCATGCCGCTGGCGATGGGCGAGAACGCGACGAGCCCCTCCGACTTCCGCAAGATGGTCGCGGCCGGGGCGACGGATTTCGTGCAGCCATCCATCGTCAAGGTCGGCGGCATCAGCCATCTGTGGCGGATCGCGACGGAATCGGAGAAGGCCGGCGTTCCCTGCGTGCCGCACGCCTTCTTCTTCGGTCCCGGCGCGCTGGCGACCTTGCACTGCATCGCCTGCAAGGACCGCGACGCGCCGCTGGAGCGGCTGTTCGCGGATGTCGGCTGGATCGCCTATTCGAACACGGTCCCCGATCGCAACGGCGTCATGGATGTGCCGGACGGCCCCGGTCTCGGCGCCGATCCCGAAGAGGACATGATCGCCAAGTTCCGGGTTTGAGCCGATCACCGCCGTTATGAGAGCGCGGCCGCATCCAGACGCGCAAGCTTGTCCGGGTTGCGCATCACATAAATATCCGTGGCGCGGCCGGACTCGTCGTAAGCGAACGACATCGCCGCGACCGGCGCGCCGTCGTCCATCAAAATGACACCGCGCCCGCCGTTGAGGTTCGCCTCGACCCAACGAAACGTTTTCCACCAGCGTTGCGTCATGGTGACGAACTGGAGAACCTCGGTCTTGCCGTGCAGCGTTTTCGCAATGGACGGCACCTTGCCGCCGCTGTCCGCGCAGACCGTAATGTCATCGGAGAGCAGCGCGGCGAGGTGGTCGGTTCCGCCGCCTGAGACAGCGGCCTGAAACGCGGACAGCAACTCCGTCTGACGCTCGGCCGGTGTCACGTGCCGGACTTTGGCCTTGTCGATATTGGTCCGCGCCCTGGAAATGAGCTTGCGGCAGGTGGCCTCCTGGATATCCAGGGTCGCGGCGATGTCGCCATACGGCATCTCGAATATCTCGTGGAGCAGATAGGCCGCACGCTCCTTGGGTGTCAGCCGCTCCAGCATGAGAAGGAACGCGGTGGTAAGCGACGACGGCAGCGCGTCTTCGGCATCATCGACCGTCATGGTGTGCACCGGCTCGGGCAGCCACGTTCCGACATAATCCACGCGGGTTTTGTGTGCCGAACGCAGCATGTCGATGCAGCGCCGCGTGCAGGCGGTCGTCAGCCACGCCGCGGGATTTTCAATCGCGGCGCGATCCGCGCTCTGCCACTTGAGGAACGTGTCCTGCACCGCATCCTCGGCGTCGGCGCGCGAGCCGAGAACGCGGTAGGCCAGCCCCAACAACCGGGGGCTGGCCTGCTCGAAAATGTCCGCGTCGGCAGACAATGACATTTCAGTTCCTCGACACCCCGAAGCGGTTCCACATGTTGATCATAGCGACTTCGGATGTGAGCATGCCGATTTCCTTCTCGGTGAAGTGCCGCCGCAGTTCCGCCCGGATGGCGCCGAGATCGGCTGCGTCGTCGAGCACCGTGAGGGCCTCGGTCCAGGCTAGCGCCGCCCTTTCGCGTTCGGTGAAGTCGCTGACGTGTTTCCAGACGATCACGCGGTCCAGCCGCTCGTTGGTCTCACCGTCTTCCCGCGCTTCCTTCGTGTGCATCTTGATGCAATGGGCACAGCTATTGATCTGCGAGGCCCGCAAATGCACCAGGTGAGCGATCTTGTGGTCCAAACCGCCTTGAAGAACGCTTTTGTGGATGTTGGCGAGAGCCGTCAGGACCTCCGGGATTTCCTGCTCGTACTTGATGGCGCTTGTTGGGTTCATGAGTGACCTCCTTCGTCACAGGCTATGGGCATCCGCCCGATACCGTGATGACGATTGAGACCGGCGGCCTGTGACGCGCCGCCGAATAATTTTTACAACCCTCTGAATTCGCCTAACAATTACGCCGCTTTGGCCTGTTCGGCGATCCGTACCAGATTGCGAAGCACAGCCGTCGTGCCATGCAGGCGCTGCGCCGGCTTCTCCCAGTCGTAGAGCAGCACGACCTTCATGTCCGGTCTCACCTTGGCCGATGCGCCCTGTTTCTTGATGAAGGCGATCAATCCTTCCGGGTTGGCGAAGCTGTTGTCGCGGAACGACAGAACCGCGCCCTTCGGCCCCGTCTCGATCTTTTCGACGTTGGCGCGGCGGCACAGCGCCTTGATGGCGACGATCTTGAGCAGGTGCTC
>JAFKKQ010000357.1 GCA_017304505.1 Hyphomicrobiales bacterium
AGGGCATGGGTTCCCTGTGCGATCTGCTCGATCGGCCTGGTGATCGGGCGCGCGAACCAGATCGCCAGCAGCAGGCTCAGAAGGGTCGCCGCGGCGCCGGCAAGGCCCGTCACCAGGATGGTGTTGCGAACCGGAGCCTCGAACACCGTTTTCTCGACGGCCAGCCCCATCACCCATCCGCTCATGGGCGATGTGACATGGGCATTGGCCATCGTCCCGCCTTCGAGCGAAACGATTTCGTTCCAACCCTGCCGGGAGCCGTTTGCAGCGCTGCGAAAGCTTTCCGATGCGGGCTTCGCAACCGTCTGCTCGTGATTGCGTGACCGGGCGATGAAATTACCGTCGCGGTCGACCAGTCCGGCAAGCCATCCCTCCGGCAGATTCCACTGCTCGAACAGCGTGCGGAAGACGCTCGGATTCATCACGACCGTGAGAGCGAGCGGAGGCTTGTCCTTGCGCGGGACCGGGACTTCCACGGCGACCAGCGGCGACTTGGTGAGAGTCCCGACGAAAACGCCCGAAACCTGGAATTGGCCCGTCTCGGCAGCGCGGCGTTGAAGCGCCATGCCGATCGGGGAGCGGTGCGGCAGCGCATCGCCGACCGGGCGATTCAGATTGACGAGTTGCTGCCCGTTCTGATCGCTGACCACGATCCAGCCGCCCGATAGACCGGGAGCGGCGCGCTGCGCTTCGAGACGGAAGGCGGCGAAGTCATCCGACTCCAAGGCGGGGGAGGTGGCGAGCATTTGCGCCACGGCAACCTGCTTGCTCAGGATCGCATCGACCGCATTCATCAGCGTGCGGCTGGAAAACAGGATGGCTTCGCGTCTGTTGTCGCGCTCGGTGGCTGCAAAGTGCCAGACGATGCCGACGATCAGCAGCATGAACGGCAGTGCCACGGCAAGCGCCAGCAGCATCAGACGGAGACGGATGCTCCAGCCTTTGTTTTGACCTTCCAGGGTTCGCTCCGGGATCGTTATGCCGTCTCCGATGCCAGCAGCACTATATCATCGGCGGCCGTCAAGGAAGGTAGCGATAGAGATGGGACGAATCTGAGGAATCGACCCGACCTGCTTCAACTCATTGCTTTCGCAAACGTTCCCCGATCGGCGCCTGTCGCGATCGTGGGGTCAGTTGCGGTAGCTCGGATCGAACCGATCCAACATCCGCAGATAGGCCGGCCAGTCGGCTGCGCCGCGGCCGCTGTCGTGGGCCTGATACTGCGCCGCCACCTTTTCGCAGATGGCCGCCGGAATCTCGATCAGCGCATCGCCGGTGGCTTCCATCTTGAGCTGGATGGTTGCCGCCGACATCAGGTACTTCATCAGGATGAAAGCCTCCCGCGCGGTCTTGCCGACGGTCAGCAGGCCGTGGTTGTGCAGAATCAGCGCACGGTTCTGGCCCAGCGCCTTGAGAATGCGTTCCCGCTCGCCAAAGTCCTCGGTGATCCCATCGTAGGGGTGATAGCCGACGCGCTGGTAGAACCGCATGGCTTGCTGCGAAACCATGCGCAGGCCGTGCTTGAGGCCCGCCAGCGCCATGCCGGTTTCGGTGTGGACATGGACCGCGCAATTGACATCCGGCCGGCCCTTGAGCACCCCGCCATGCAGCGTGAAGCCCGGCCGGTTGACACCCGATTTCTCGTCGAGGTCGTCGTTCATATCGACCTTGCGGAGATTGGAGGCCGTGACTTCGGTCCACAGCAACTCATGCTGCTTCATCAAGAATTTTCCCGGCTCCCCCGGCACCCGCATCGAGCAATGATTGTAGATCACGTCGTCCCAGCCGTAGTGGGCGCAAAGCCGGTAGACCGCGGCGAGATCGACCCGGGTTTGCCATTCCTCGGGTGAGATGCCGGTCGGGGCCGAGGGGGCGATCTTGGCGTGCTGGATCATGGTGGGTCTCCGTTCGGACCGCGACAACTATAGCACGGTGCCGGCCGGCACGGCGGCCGCCAGCGTCCGGCGCTTTGCGAGCGGCTGTGCTGCGTTGCGCCAAAATGCGCGGCCGCCCGGCGCGCCGATATTTCGTTGCGGAGGCAGCGGCCCCCGAGCAAGGAGCGGTCGATCCATGATCGCGGCATTGCCGGTGTGGCACGGCGACTTTATCTCTTTGTGTGCTTCGCCGTTCATTGCCCCTGGCGGGCCCTTTGCCGGCGGGGCACACTGGTGCGCGCATGTCGCAGAACCACGTTACGCTCGACGACAAATACGATCTGGCGAAAAGCCGCGTGTTCGTCACCGGCTATCAGGCGCTGGTGCGGCTCGCTATGATGCAGCACGAGCGCGACAGTCGCGCCGGCCTCAACACTGCGGGCTACGTGACCGGCTATCGCGGCTCGCCGCTCGGTGGGCTCGATTATCAGTTCCAGCGCGCAGCGGCGGTGCTTGCGCCGCGAAATGTGCTGTTCCAGCCGGCCATCAACGAGGACCTGGCCGCGACCGCATTGTGGGGCTCGCAACAGGCCGAGTTGCGCGGCGAGGGCAGATACGACGGTGTGTACGGCATCTGGTACGGCAAGGGGCCGGGCGTTGACCGCTCCGGCGACGCGCTGCGCCACGCCAATTTCGCCGGCACCTCGAAATACGGCGGCGTCCTGGCGCTGATGGGCGACGACCACACCGCCGAATCGTCAACCACTGCGCACCAGTCCGAATTCAATTTCGTCGATGTGATGATCCCGATCCTCAACCCGGCGGGTGTGCAGGAGATTATCGACTACGGGCTTTACGGCTTCGCCATGTCGCGCTTCACCGGCACCTGGGTCGGGCTGAAGTGCATGCACGAGACGGTGGAATCAACCGCCGTGGTGGACGGCAGCCTGGATCGGCTTGGAATCGTCGTCCCCGGCCCGGAGGAATTCCGGATGCCTGAGGGCGGACTGAACATCCGGCTGGGCGACAGCGTGCTCGGCATGGAGGCGCGTCTGCACGACTACAAGCGTGACGCCATGCTGGCATTCGTTCGCGCCAACCGGCTCAACCGTGTCGTCGTATCGGGTGGCCGCAATCCGAAGATCGGCATCATCACCACCGGCAAGCCCTATCTCGACGTGCGACAGGCGCTCGACGAACTCGGCATCGACGAGGTGAAGTGCAACGACTGGGGTCTGCGCATCGACAAGGTGGCGTGTCCTTGGCCGCTCAGCCGGCAGGAGCTTGCGGATTTCGCCCGCGGCCTCGACCTCATCATTGTGGTCGAGGAGAAACGCTCGCTCATCGAAGTGCATGTGCGCGAGGAGCTTTACGGTACCGCGAACCAGCCCGTCGTCATCGGCAAGAAGGACGAGGACGGCAACTGGCTGTTTCCGGTCAAAGGCGCGCTCGATCCGAACGAAGTGGCGGTCTGCATCGGCGAGCGGCTGCTGAAATACGTCAGCGACGAAAATCTGAAGGGCCGCGTCGCGCACCTGAAGGAGGCGCAGAAGCGGCTGGCCGAAACGACCGATGTGGCCGTACGCATTCCGTATTTCTGTTCGGGTTGTCCGCACAATTCGTCCACGGTGATCCCGGAGGGCTCGCGCGCCTATGCCGGTATCGGCTGCCATTACATGGTGCAGTGGATGGACCGCTCGACGCTGGGCTTCACCCAGATGGGTGGCGAGGGCGCGAACTGGATCGGCGAGGCGCCGTTCTCCAATCGCCCCCACGTGTTCCAGAACATCGGCGACGGCACCTATAACCATTCGGGTTACATGGCGATTCGCGGCGCCATCGCCTCGGGCGTGAATATCACCTACAAGATCCTCTACAACGACGCGGTCGCCATGACCGGCGGCCAAGCCAACGACGGCGGATTGACCGTGCCGCAGGTGGCGGCGCAGGTCGCAGCCGAAGGCGCCAAGCGCGTCGTCATTGTCAGCGACGAGCCGAAGAAGTATCCGCCCGGCACGAAATGGCCGGAGGGCGTCACCTTCCACCACCGCGACGACTTGCAGAAAGTGCAGAAGGAACTGGCCGAAACGCCGGGCTGCACCGTTCTGATCTACGATCAGACCTGTGCCGCGGAGAAGAGGCGACGTCGCAAGCGCGGCACGTTTTCCGACCCGGCCAAGCGCGTCATCATCAACGAGCTCGTTTGCGAGGGCTGCGGCGACTGCGGCGTGAAGTCCAACTGCGTCTCAGTGCAGCCGCTCGAGACAGAGTTCGGCCGCAAGCGCACCATCGACCAGTCATCCTGCAACAAGGACTTTTCCTGTGTGAAGGGCTTTTGCCCCTCATTCGTGACGGTGCATGGGGCGGAGTTGAAGAAGGGCCAAGGGGTCGCCCGCGACCACACGATGGAGGAATTGCCGGAGCCCGCTCTGCCGAAGATCGAGCAGACCTATAACGTCGTCATCACCGGCGTCGGCGGAACCGGCATCGTCACCGTCGGTGGAATCCTCGGCATGGCGGCGCATCTGGAGGGCAAGGGCACAGGCGTGCTCGACATGGCCGGTCTCGCGCAGAAAGGCGGCGCGGTCTACAGCCATCTCCGCATCGCCGAGCGGCCGGAGGATATTCATGCCATCCGCGTCGCGGCCGGCGGCGCGGACCTGGTGCTGGGCGGCGATATCGTGGTCGCCGGCACCAAGAGGGTGCTAGCGGCGGTGAAGCCAGGACGCACCGCGATGATTGTCAACACCACCGAGTTCCTGCCGGGTGATTTCACCCGCAATGCCGATTTCTCGCTGCCGACCGAGCGGCTCCAGCGCGCCATTGCCGCCGCCGCGGGCGAGGAGCGGGTGCATTTCGTCGACGCCTCGCGGCTTGCGGCCGCGCTGTTCGGCTCCTCGCTTGGCGCCAATATCTTCCTGGTCGGTTATGCCTATCAGCTTGGTGCGCTGCCGCTCAGCGCTGACGCCATCGAGCGGGCCATCACGCTCAACGGCGAGGCGGTGGCGATGAACCTCGCCGCGTTCCACTGGGGCCGTCGCGCTGCGCTCGATCCCGCCGCCATTGCGGCCTTGACGCGACCCGCCCCGGAGGCGCGTGACGAGAACCGGCGGCTGTCGGAATCATTTGATGAGATGGTGGAGCGGCGCGTTGCGTTCCTGACATTCTACCAGAACGCAGCCTACGCGGCGCGTTATCGCGCGCGGGTCGAGCAGGCGAAAGCGGCCGAGGCTGCAAAGGCGCCGGGCCGGTGCGGTCTCGCCGAAGCGGTGGCACGTTATCTGTTCAAGCTGATGGCCTACAAGGACGAGTACGAAGTGGCGCGGCTCTACACCGACGGCACGTTTCTGAAGCAGGTCGCGAGCGAGATTGGTGGCGAAAACCTGCGCTTCGAATTCCATCTTGCGCCGCCGCTCCTGGCGCGTGCCGATCCGGCGACCGGAGAGCCGCGCAAGATGAGCTTCGGCCCGTGGATGATGAGAGTCTTCAAGCTGCTGGCGAAGTTGAAGGTTTTGCGCGGCACCCCGTTCGATATCTTCGGCTATTCAAAAGAGCGGGTTACGGAACGCAAGCTCATCGCGGACTACGAGGCGATGCTTGACAACGTGCTTGCCAGGCTCACGCCCGAAAATCACGCTCTTGCGGTTGGGCTCGCGGCAGTCCCGGAGAAGATTCGTGGCTTCGGTCCTGTGAAGGCGCGCCATCTGGCCGCCGCCAAGGCCGACGAAGCCGCGCTGCTGGAGCAATTCCGCGCGGGGTCGCCGCCGCTGCTCAAGGCTGCGGAATAGCGTTCAGAACGCTGCGGCCAGGTCGCGCGCGCCTTGCGCCTTCGAGGCGCCGTCCATCTTGGATTCGATCGCCGCCACCAATCGCGCCACCGTGCCGGTGCGCCGCGCGATTGGGTTGCGTTCGTAGCCTCGGCGCTGAAAGAAATTGGCGGTCGGCACGCGCTCGCGCACGGCCTGCGGCATCGTCACCATATCGAAGCCGTTGCCATCGCCGGTGAAGTTCATCAGCTCCAGTTCGGCGGCGGTCAGCGGCCGATTGTATCCCTTCATGCGGGCGAACAGGACGGAATCGAGAAGCTTCTGGGTCTGCAGCAGCGGACCGATGTCGCGGTCGAGAACGGCCGCGTGAATACCCATGCCGCCCGGCGTGGTCTTGGCAAGCTTGTCGTGCGCACTCCAGGAATTCGGTACGCTGCGGCTGAAGGCAACCATCTGCCGCAGCGCCGCGAGCTTGCGTTCCATCGTTTTACGCGCCGATCCGGTGCGCCGCCCGGCGGCCGCGTTCAGCGTGGCGATGAATTTATCGCCGTGCTCGGCCATAAGACTGACCGAGTTGGTGCTGAGCAATTGATTGTAACCGATGGCCGGCGAGATCGGCCGGGTTTTCGGGCGGCTCGCGATCACCCCAGCCTGCGTATCGTAGGCGCCGTTGCCGCCGGTTTCGAAGGCGTAGACGCCGACGGCCTGCTCGCGGGTGAGGCCGGCTGTGGCCGCAACCTTGGCGTAGATTTGTTTGAATTCGGTATCGCTTTTCGGGCGCTCCGGCACGAAGCCATATTGCGCGGCTGCGGCCATGAGAAAATCCGTGATGCGCGGAATCGGCGGCGGGGGCTCGACCGGCTCGGGGCGCGGCAGAGCGATGCCGGGCGGGCGAGGCGGGCCGGTGTAGACCGGGGGTTGCGCCAGAACGTAATCGCTGAGCGCGATGGATTCGCCGCTGCGTCGCTTGGCAAATCGGATACGCCGTTTGTCAACGATCGACTGCCAGTAGGCTTGGGCGGCGCTTTCGTAAGCCTCGCGGGCTTGGAGGTAGGCTTCGACCGCCTCGCGGTCGCCGGCCGCCGCCAGAACAATATGTTCATCCGTTTGAACGGCACGCGGCGATGCCCAGCCGGGCAAGCTCGGAGCCATAAGGGCTATGATGAACAGCCATCCAAGCGGGCGTTGCATCGGGGCTTTCGTCTTCCTCTTTGGCGGGACAGGGAGGCCTGTCCCGCCTGATAACACGATTCCGGCGCGGACCGGCCGCGTGGAATGGCCGCGCTTGACGGCCCAACCGGCCATGAAACAATGCCGCCGCAGCGGCGGATCGGCCGGTGACGTTTCGC
>JAFKKQ010000526.1 GCA_017304505.1 Hyphomicrobiales bacterium
CCTTCAACGCCAAGCCGATCGAGCTTGTCGATCGCACGCAGCACGGTGAGTCGCTTGCCGGCGTTTTCATCGCCGCCGATGCCGATGGCCTCCATCACGCCGTCGAGCACCTTGCGGTTGTTGACCTTCACCACATACTGGCCGCGCTCGATGCCGAGCGCCTCCATCGTGTCGGCGGCCATCATGCAAATCTCGGCGTCGGCGGCCATGCTCGCCGCGCCGACCGTATCGGCGTCGAACTGCATGAACTGGCGGAAGCGGCCCGGACCCGGCTTCTCGTTGCGGAACACCCAGCCGAAGCGATAGCTGCGATAGGGCAGGGCGATGTGCTGGAAATTCTCCGCGACATGGCGGGCGAGCGGCGCGGTGAGGTCGTAGCGCAGCGACAGCCACTGCCCGTCGTCGTCCTGGAACGAGAACACGCCCTCGTTCGGCCGGTCCTGGTCGGGCAGGAACTTGCCGAGCGCGTCGGTGTATTCGATGGCCGGCGTCTCGATCGGCTCGAAGCCATAGCGCTCGTAGACCGTGCGGATCGCGTCGGTCATCGTGCGGGTCGCGGCGATCTCCGCCGGCCCGCGGTCGGCGAGTCCCCGCGGCAGCCGCGCTTTCAGTCGGTTGGGTTTGTCGGCCATTGTCTGTCGCCAAAACATACAAACTTCACGGGTGGTAGCAGCCGCCCCCCGCTTTGTCATTACCGGCGAAAGGGGCTAATGCTCGCTCAAATCCAGACAACGAGGCGGTCATGGCCCAAGCATCCGGCAAGGCGCAGAAAACATCCATTCCATCGGCGGTTCCGAACGACCTTGAAGCCTTCTTCATGCCGTTCACCGCCAATCGTGCGTTCAAGGCCCGGCCGCGGCTGATCGCGCGCGCCAAGGACATGCACTATTACACGGCGGACGGGCGGCAGGTGCTCGACGCTGCCGCGGGCCTGTGGTGCACCAACGCCGGCCACAATCGCGAACCCATCGTCGAGGCGATTGCGGCCCAGGCGGCGACCCTCGATTTCGCGCCGACCTTCCAGTTCGGCCATCCGCGCGCCTTCGAACTGGCGAGCCGGATCGCGGCGCTGGCGCCGCCCGATCTCGACCATGTGTTCTTCTGCAACTCCGGTTCCGAGGCCGCCGACACCGCGCTGAA